>NZ_JRJY01000028.1:0-233 GCF_000801015.1 Aeromonas sp. ZOR0001
TCCTGGGCGTCGAACACTTTCAAAAACAGCAGCCAGGAGAGCTGGCCGAGGCGCTGGGCATCGCCGTCGATACCGGCGTCCTTGCGCATGATGTCCTGAATGGATTTGATGACTGAGCTGATGGATGACATGGAATTCTCTGCTTTTTACAAAAATGATGACGAATACAGGGGCGAATGCGTCAGGAGTATCGATAAAACAAGCGGCCATCATTGGAATGGCCGCATGGTAGT
>NZ_JRJY01000143.1:0-8086 GCF_000801015.1 Aeromonas sp. ZOR0001
ATGGAGCTGATGGAGCTGATGGAGCTGATGGAGCTGATGGAGCTCAGCCTGACCAATAATACGTCCCTTGCAATCTATTTTTAGATTGAGGGCACAATTGGCTAGCCTATAAGTTCCATACCGTTTTGCTCTCTGAAATCCCCCCGCTATAACAACATGATCCACTGGGTTCGTGGCGATAGCAGCCATGTTCCTCTATATCTTCTGTACTCAAACAGGAGATAACCCATGAGGCACATCAGCGAAAACGGACTGTTTTTGCTGCTTTTTTTGTCGTTGTTACTGGCAGGTACGCCGCGGGCGATGGCACAAGGCAGGGATTTCAGACAGGCCCCCAAGGCGCTGACGGCGATCAAGCAGGGTCAAGTGGCCCAGCAACACGGCAATCTGCAAAAAGCCATCGCCTTCTACTGTGTCGCCGCCAGCACCGGCAACCCAGAAGGATACTTCCGGATCGGCCGTCTGCTCGCCACCGGCCCTGCCTCGGTGCGCAGCGCCAAGCTGGCTAACAGTTATCTCGCCATGGCGATGCGCCTGGGCAACCAGCAGGCCAGCCGCTACTACAACCCGCGGGTCGGCAATGCCCCCATGGGCGATCAGTGCGGTGTCGGCATGCGCGGCGGACAAGGGAGTTATTCCGCCTTGCCCAGCACACCGTTCAATGTCGAGGCATATCTGGCACGCCAGTCACCGGGCAAACAGAAGCTGGTCACCATGCTGCGTCACGCCGCCAAACACCATAAGGTGGATGCCCGGCTGGTACTAGCGATTGCCATCGCCGAATCCAATCTCAACAGCCGTGCCGTTTCCCCCAAGAATGCTCAGGGGCTGATGCAGCTGATCCCCGAAACCCAGCAACGGTTCGGGGTAACCCGGCCATTCGATCCAGCCCAGAACATCAAGGGTGGCGTCAGTTATCTCAAGTGGCTGGATCGCCGCTTCGATGGCGACTGGGTACTGATCTCGGCAGCCTACAATGCCGGGGAAAAAGCGGTGGAACGCTATGGCGGGATCCCGCCCTATGACGAGACGCAGGAGTATGTGAAACGGGTGCTCTACTTCGCTGGCCACAAACAGCCCTGAGCGGAAAATCAGAAGCTCGCCCGATCGGAAGGCGGCACACGCCTCTTTCTGCGGCCACTGTGGCGGCCACGCCCCCAATAATCGAAGCCATAGTGGCGGTAGTAACCCACCAGATTGCTGACCAGAAACAGCCCCTCCATCAGCGCGGCCACCGGTGAGCCCACCAGCAAGTTGTTACCCAGCCAACAGAGGGTACCGAGCAGCATCCAGCGCCGCAACAGGCGATCATCCGGGCAAAACGCGGCACGGGTTTGCAGCAAGCTCGCCAGCAGCCCGATCCATGAGAGCAGGCCCTGATAGGTCGCCAGCGCAGCCGCACAGGCCAACCCCATGAAAAACCACATCAAGATGCGGCGAACCAGCCAGATACTCACAACAAAGCGCATACTGGCCAGCAGCAACAGACTGGCGGCCGACCACTGCCCGAGCAGGGCAAAGTGACCAGCATTGAGGGCGCAGGAGAGGGCCAGACAGGCCAGGATCCTGCGGCGATCCCGCAACTGAAACGACAACAGATCGAGCAACAAGGCCAGGCTCACCACCAGCTGCGACCACAGAAACAGCGACATCATCCACACCTCATCCGTCATTTGGATGGTGCAGCATGAGGGGATGGTCGGAGAGCGGCATTAATCCGTGTTAATGCGCCTGCGGATCCGTGACAGAGTGACCGGACTGATACCGATGTAGTTGGCGAGCTGCACCTGAGTGAGCCGCGCAGGCCAGTGAGGGAAGGTGTGGCAGAGCTCCCGATAACGCTCTTCGGGGGAGTGGAGCAGCAAAAACGCCTCCTTGCGCTCCTTGTAACCGAGCTGCTGACGCAGCAGGGCCATGCAGACCGGCTGCCAGGTCGGCTCATCCAGCAGGGCGAGCGGCACCCGCACCACCTGCAACTCCGTCAGCGCCTCCAGCTGGTAGCTGGCGGGCGACCCCGTGAGCCAGCTGTTATAGAGCAAGCAGAGCTCCCCTTCGAAGTAGAACTCCTTGCAGCGCTCCTGTCCGTCCCGGGTGTAGTGGCAGGCGCGAGCGATGCCCGCTTCGATATAGAAGGCAGCTTCCTGCTCTGCCCCTTGCGCCAACAGTGCCTGACCGGCGCGCAGCGTCTGCCGTGGCAAGCGCAGGCTGATGGCTTCACTCAGCGCGGCGTCCAATCCCATTGTGCAGAGAAAGGCGGCCAGTGAGGGAACTTGAGGAGATGGGATCATGAGGGCCCGACACAAAACAACAGCCCACATCATGCCCAAATTGCACGGCTGATGCAGCAAGACGTGACCGCGGCGGCAAAGGGGGGCGCCAACCGGGCGCCGCCTTTGCCCCCCCTCGTCCGTTGGTTTACAATCGACGGGTTTTTTGGAACCCGGTTGACCTGTGTCGACCTGGCCCCACCACGACATCAGTCTGTTAATGCCAAGACATTAACCTGCTGAAAAGGAAGAGAATTAGCCAATGGCTCAATTTATTTACACCATGAACCGGGTCGGCAAGGTAGTGCCGCCCAAGCGTCATATTCTCAAGAACATCTCCTTGAGCTTCTTCCCGGGCGCCAAGATCGGCGTGCTGGGTCTGAACGGCGCCGGTAAATCGACCCTGCTGCGCATCATGGCAGGCATCGACACCGAGATCGAAGGGGAAGCCCGTCCGCAGCCCGGCATCAAGATCGGCTACCTGCCGCAGGAGCCTAAGCTGGATCCGGAGCAGACCGTACGCGAAGCGGTCGAAGAGGCCGTTGGCGAAGTGAAGCGCGCCATGGCCCGTCTGGACGAGGTCTATGCGGCCTACGCCGACCCGGATGCCGACTTTGACAAGCTGGCCCGCGAACAGGGCGAGCTGGAAGCCATCATCCAGGCTCAGGGTGGCCACAACATGGAAAACCAGCTGGAGCGTGCGGCCGATGCCCTGCGCCTGCCGGCCTGGGATGCCAAGATCAAGCACCTCTCCGGTGGTGAGCGCCGCCGTGTGGCACTCTGCCGTCTGCTGCTGGAAAAGCCGGACATGCTGCTGCTGGACGAACCGACCAACCACCTGGATGCGGAATCCGTGGCCTGGCTGGAGCGCTTCCTGCACGACTACGAAGGCACTGTAGTGGCCATCACCCACGACCGTTACTTCCTCGACAACGTGGCGGGCTGGATCCTGGAGCTGGACCGCGGCGAGGGTATCCCGTGGGAAGGCAACTACTCCTCCTGGCTGGAGCAGAAGGACGCCCGTCTGGCGCAGGAAGCCAGTTCCGAAGCGGCCCGTCGCAAGTCCATCGAGAAAGAGCTGGAGTGGGTTCGTCAAAACCCGAAAGGCCGTCAGGCCAAGTCCAAGGCCCGTATGGCTCGCTTCGAAGAGCTCAACACCAACGACTACCAGAAGCGCAACGAGACCAACGAGCTGTTCATTCCGCCCGGACCCCGCCTCGGCGACAAGGTGGTGGAAGTGGCCAACCTGCGCAAATCCTACGGTGATCGGGTGCTGATCGACGATCTGTCGTTTGCCATTCCGAAGGGTGCCATCGTCGGCATCATCGGCCCGAACGGTGCCGGTAAGTCGACCCTGTTCCGCATGATGTCGGGTCAGGAGCAGCCGGACTCCGGCGCCATCACCCTGGGTGAAACCGTGGTGCTGGCCTCTGTCGATCAGTTCCGCGACAGCATGGATGACAAGAAGACGGTCTTCGAAGAGGTCGCTGACGGTCAGGATATCCTGCGCATCGGCAACTACGAGTTCCCGAGCCGCGCCTACATCGGCCGCTTCAACTTCAAGGGTTCCGACCAGCAGAAGCGGGTTGGCGAACTCTCCGGTGGTGAGCGCGGTCGTCTGCATCTTGCCAAGCTGCTGCAGACCGGCGGCAACGTGCTGCTGCTGGATGAACCGACCAACGATCTGGATATCGAAACCCTGCGCGCCCTCGAGAACGCCCTGCTGGAGTTCCCGGGTTGTGCCATGGTCATCTCACACGACCGCTGGTTCCTCGACCGTATCGCCACTCACATCCTCGACTATCAGGATGAGGGCAAGATCGAGTTCTTCGAAGGTAACTTTACCGAATACGAAGAGTGGAAGAAGAAGACCTACGGCGCCGAGGCGATCCAGCCGCACCGCGCTAAATATAAGCGCATCGCCAAATAAGGCTGACTGCGTGTTGAGGGGAGCTTCGGCTCCCCTTTCTCTTGCCTTTTGACTTACAATCCTAGACGGATGCATTTGCATGGATGTAGCACGATGACGACCCCCATAGAGAAAAAACTCACCATCCAGATCCGGGTTGAACCGGGTTGCCTCGGGCCGGATGGCAAGGAGCACATAGAGACCTTCTGTGCCGCCGCCGCCAAGATTTTTGCCGCCGTGGAGCCCGAGCTGGTGAGCTGGGTGCTGATCCCCCGCTACGACAAGCAACTACCGGAGCAGGAGTTCTTTATCGAGGGGCGCAAGCTGACCGAAGAGCAGGCCAGCCTCTTTCTGCGCCGCTTCGGCCGCGAACTGGGTGAAGTTCAAGACCGGCTCGACTCGGTGCTGGCCCAGCTGGTCGAGCGCTACTTCAAAACCCTGTAAGCCCCCAATTTTCGATAAAAGGTTCTCTGCTGAGAACCTTTTTTCATGCTCAAAAAGCAAACGTTTGAATTTTTACTCTATTCATTGATCTGCTTCGCAGATCCGGGGTTTGTAAACGGCGCCGCCTGTGTAAAAATGTGCGCGCTGTCACGGTATCAGGACGAGTCTGGTTACTTAACCGCCAGAAACAGGGCAATTTACCCCGCATGGATGGGATAGCCCGTTCCCCTGCTGCTTATTTCACGTCACCTATTGGAATCCAACATGAATCAACAACACCAAGCTGCCAATCAGGCCGCCGGGCAAGGATTGCTTGAGCGCCTGTTTGCCCTGCAAGGCCATGGCACTACCGCCCGCACCGAAGTGATCGCCGGTATCACCACCTTCCTGACCATGGTCTATATCGTGTTCGTCAACCCGCAGATCCTCTCTGCGGCGGGCATGGACACCCAGGCCGTGTTCGTCACCACCTGCCTCATCGCCGGTATCGGCAGCATCCTGATGGGCCTGTTGGCCAACCTGCCGATCGCGCTGGCCCCCGCCATGGGCCTCAATGCCTTCTTCGCCTTCGTGGTGGTCGCGGGCATGGGTTACTCCTGGCAAGTGGGTATGGGTACCATCTTCTGGGGCGCCATGGGTCTGTTGATCCTCACCCTGCTGCGGGTGCGTTATTGGCTGATCGGCAACATCCCGCTCACCCTGCGGGTCGGCATCACCGCCGGTATCGGTCTGCTGATCGCCCTGCTCGGCCTGCACAACGCCGGGATCGTCGTGGCCAGCCCCGCGACTATGGTAACCGTGGGCAATCTAACCTCCCTGCCCTGCCTGCTGGGTCTGCTCGGTTTCTTCCTGATCTGCATCTTCTCCGCCCGCGGCGTCCACTCCGCCGTGCTGATCGCCATCGTGGTCACTACCGGTCTGGGCTGGCTGTTTGGCGATGTCACCTTCAAGGGCTTTGTCTCCATGCCCCCCAGCATCGAACCGGTGTTCGGCCAGCTGGATTTGATGGGATCGCTCGATATCAGCCTCGCCGGGATCATCTTCTCCTTTATGCTGGTCAACCTGTTCGACTCCTCCGGCACCCTGATCGGCGTCACCAACCGCGCCAAGCTGGCCGATGACAAGGGCCACTTCCCGCGCATGAAACAGGCGCTGATGGTGGATAGCGTGAGCTCCGTCGGCGGCGCTTTCATGGGCACCTCCTCGGTTACCGCCTTTATCGAGAGCAGCTCCGGCGTCGCCGTCGGCGGCCGTACCGGTCTGACTGCCATCGTGGTCGGCCTGCTGTTCCTGCTGGCGATCTTCTTCTCTCCAGTCGCCGCCATGGTGCCGGCCTATGCCGCCGCTGGCGCCCTTATCTATGTGGGCGTGCTGATGTGCTCCGAGCTGACCCGGGTGAAGTGGGAAGATCTGACCGAAGCGGTACCAGCCTTTATGACCGCCGTCATGATGCCGTTCAGCTTCTCCATCACCGAGGGGATCGCCGTCGGCTTTATCTCCTACTGCGTGATGAAGGCAGGCACCGGCCGCTGGCGCGAAATCAACCCCTGCGTGCTGGTGGTGGCCCTGCTGTTCATCCTGAAGTTCGTCTGGGTCGACAGCCACTGATAATGACCAGTGCAATCCGATGGGCTCCCGACAGGGAGCCCATTTTTATTTGCCGGATCATGCTTCTCGCCCCTGCGCTATGACGCGGGGGCCTGACAGTGCTAGATTGGCAGCCACCATTTTGAACCGGCAGCGTTGTTAACCCCGTGTCGTTAACCCGCTGTAGTGAACCACAAGGACGGCAACCGTGGCCCAGCACTCTCCCTCTTTCTCCGCCCTCTCCCCCCTGCTGCAAGAACAGGCCGAGCGCCAGTGGCAGCGACTGATTGAACTGGCCCCCGACTATGGCTCGCTGCCCGAGCCCGTTCGCCAGACCCTGCTGACCCTGCTCGGCCTCTCCGATTTTGTCGCCGACTCCCTCTTCAAACAGCCGGCGTTGCTGACCGAGCTGCTCGTCTCCGGAGATCTGGAACGCTCCGAACGCTGGCCCGCCTACCAGCGCGATCTGACCGCCCTGCTCGCCGAGGTGAGTGATGAAGAGGCGCTCAAGCGTATCCTGCGCCAGTTCCGCCGCAGCCGCATGCTGGTGATCGCCTGGCGCGAGCTGCTGGGCCACTCTGAAGTGGAAGAGAGCTTTATCCACCTCACCAAACTGGCGGATGCCCTGATCTGCTCTGCTCGCGACTGGCTCTACGCCAAACAGTGTGGCGAGCTGGGCACCCCGATGGACGGCAATGGCAACCCGCAGCCGCTGCTCATTCTCGGTATGGGCAAGCTGGGTGGTGGCGAGCTCAACTTCTCCTCGGATATCGACCTTATCTTCACCTTCCCCGAGAACGGCTACACGGTTGGCGGGCGACGCGAGCTCGCCAACCAGCAATTCTTCATCAAGCTGGGCCAGCGCATCATCAACGCCCTCCACCAGCCCACGCAGGATGGTCAGGTGTTCCGGGTCGATATGCGACTGCGCCCCTTTGGCGATGCGGGGCCGCTCGCCATCTCCTTCGCCGCCATGGAAGATTACTACCAGCACCACGGCCGCAACTGGGAGCGCTACGCCATGGTCAAAGCGCGGGTACTGGGCCCCCAGTGCGAGCACGCGGTGGAGCTGGCCGAGATGCTGCGCCCCTTTGTGTTTCGCCGCTATATCGACTTTGGCGTTATCGACGGCCTGCGCCAGATGAAGGCGATGATCGCTGCCGAGGTGCGCCGCAAGGGGCTGGAGGGCAATATCAAGCTGGGGGCCGGCGGCATTCGCGAAGTGGAGTTTATCGCCCAGGCGCTGCAGCTTATTCGCGGCGGCCGTGAACCTGCGCTGCGGGTGCGCCACCTGCCCGAAGCGCTGGCCGCCATCGCTCAATGTGGCGCCCTCGAGTCCGCCCATTGCGACCGCTTGCTGACGGCCTATCGCTTCCTGCGCCGGGTCGAAAACATCTTGCAGGAGATCGGCGATCAACAGACCCAGACCCTGCCCACCGAGGAGCGGGATCGCCAGCGGCTGATCGCCGCCCTCGGTTTTGCCGACTGGGGCGCCTTTATGGCTCATCTCGATGAGGAGATGGCCGCCGTCCATCAGGAGTTCGCCGCCGTGGTGGGGGAAGAGAAGGAGGCACCCGCCCATCTGGAGCAGCTCTGGCTCGATCTGTGGCGCACCGAGCTCGACGCCGCCGAGCTGGAAAAATTGCTGACTGCGCAGGGGGTGGCCGAGCCAGCGCCGCTCTGCGCCGCGCTGCTGCGTTTCAAGGAGGAGTACAAGCGCCGTCAGGTAGGGCCGCAGGGACGCATCGCGCTGGACTGGCTGATGCCGGAGCTGCTGCGGCTGGTGGTCGCCAGCGAGCAACCCGCCCGTCTGTTCGAGCGGGTCTGTGAGCTGCTGACCCGCATCTTCACCCGCAGCGCCTATCTGCAGCTGCTGGCG
>NZ_JRJY01000143.1:8161-18378 GCF_000801015.1 Aeromonas sp. ZOR0001
GAAAACCCGGGCGCCCTGCGCCAGCTGGTGCGGCTGTGCGACGCCAGCCATCTGGTGAGCGAGCAACTGGCCCGCTACCCGATTTTGCTGGACGAGCTGCTCGATCCCCAGCACCTCTACCACCCCACCCCGCTCGACCAGTACAAGCCCCAGCTGCGCCAGTTCCTGCTGCGCATCCCCGAAGAGGACGTGGAGCAGCAGATGGAGGCGTTGCGCCAGTTCAAGCAGGTGCAGCTGCTGCGCATCGTGGCCGCCGACATCGCTGGCGCCCTGCCGCTGATGAAGGTGAGCGACCACCTCACCTGGCTCGCGGAGGCGATCACCGAAGAGGTGGTCAATCAGGCCTGGGCCCAGATGAGCGAGCGCTACGGGGTGCCGCCCGAGGTGGCAACCAGCGGCCAGCGCGGCTTTGCGGTGGTGGCCTACGGCAAGCTGGGCGGCATCGAGCTCGGCTACGGCTCGGATCTCGATCTGGTGTTCCTGCACGGCGGTGACCCCAACAGCTACACAGATGGCCGCAAGCCCATCGACAGCCGCCAGTTCTATCTGCGCCTCGCCCAGCGGATCCTGCACCTGTTCAGCACCCGTACCCCCTCCGGGATCCTCTACGAGATCGATATGCGGCTGCGCCCCTCCGGCGACTCCGGCCTGCTGGTCTCGTCGCTTTCGGCCTACGAGCAGTATCAGCAAAACGAGGCGTGGACCTGGGAACATCAGGCGCTGGTGCGGGCCCGCCCCATCTATGGCGATGATGCGATCAAAGCCGAATTTGCCCGTATCCGCCGCGATGTGCTGGCCAAGGAACGCGACCTGCCGACTCTGGCCCGCGAGGTGCGCGAGATGCGCCACAAGATGCGGGATCACCTGCTGAAAGCGGGGGCTGGCGAGTTCGACCTCAAGCAGTCCCCCGGCGGCATGGTGGATATCGAGTTTATCGCCCAGTATCTGGTGCTGGCCCACGCCTGCGGCGAGCCCGATGCCCTCACCCGCTGGTCCGATAACGTGCGCATCTTCGATGAGTGCGTCATGGCGGGGGTGCTGACGCTGGAGCAGGCGGAGGGGCTGAAACAGGCCTATCTGGAGATCCGCAACCTCGGCCATCGCCTCAACCTCTCGGAGATCTCCCGCAAGGTGAGCGACGATCAGCTGCAAAACGAGCGCAACCATGTGCTCGCAGTCTGGCAAACCCTGCTGGGGGAGTAATTCCCGCCGACGACAATGAAAAGGGGCCCGCCTGAATTGCTTCAGGCGGGCCCCTCTCTTATCTCCTTGCGGCTGCTCAGCCGTGATCCATCACTGTCTCCACCAGCATGCTGTTGAAACGCTGATAGGCCTCTTCCTCAAGGAGTCCCGGATAGCTCAACACCCGCAGCGCATGACCTTGATAGTCAGGATGATAGGGTGGGTGGAGATGGGTATAGTCGTTGAGACAAAAGCCCAGCCCCTGATAGAAGCGCAGACGACGAATGGCAATCTCATCTTCTGGCGGATCGATCTCGAGAATGACGGTTTTGCCTGCCCGCTCGCAAAATTCGGCCAGCAGGCGGCGGCCGTAGTTGCGGCCGCGCAGCGCCGGATTGATGGCCAGATGTTCGATATAGATCTGCTCGCCACACGCCCACCAGAAGATGAAACCGAGCAGCAGGCCGTCCTGATAAAAGATTTGGCAGTGATAGCGAGGATCCCGCATCTTCTGTGGCTGATGCTGTGACTGGCGCTGCTCGTAGCGGGGAAAACTCTCGCCATAGATCTGCCAGACCAGCGGCCACGCCGGATGGTTTACCTCCCTAATCACTTCACTCTCAATCATCAGAACTGCCTCTCGTTTATTTTGCAGAACGTTCATCTATACATGAAAAGTTCTGCCACAGCATCCTCTGATGAAATAAAAGCCAGAACGCCAGATTAGCGGGCGCCATCCGGTTGCGAGACAAACAGCTGCTGGCTGCCATCGGGCAACAGCGCCAGCACGCTTTGAGCGGCCAGTTTTATCCCTGCCTGCTCAGTGGCCGGGCCGAAGTTGGCTATCAGTCGAGTGCCATCGGCAAACTCGCTCTGCTGCACCACTCCTCTTTTATCGAGCCAGCGAAAACCGGTGAGGGGCTGGTTGTAGAGCCGCTCATGCAGCGGGCGGAAGAAGGCATCGAGCCCCTTGAGATAGGGAATGCGCGCGCTGGCGCTATCCAGACTGAGGTTGAGCAGCGGCGGCACGTTGTAGAGCTGCTGCAACAGCTCGGTGACCTGACGGCTCTCCTTGAACTTGAGGCTATCCATCGTCCAGTGGTGGGTGGTCACTATGCTGTCGTGAAAAACGCTCTGGAGCAGCGGCAACCGCAGCGCCGGATCGAAGTAGAGCCCCCGATACTCAGGTTTTAGGTGACTCTGGCGAAAAAAGAACGCGGGCTGATGCTCCGGATACCAGGCCCCCAGATAGTAGGGAGAGCGCTTGTTGCGGCGCATATCGGGATCCTGCCAACCAAAGCCGCTGGTCTGGGGGCCGTGGGCAAAGGCCGCGGTGCGGTTGGCTACCGCGCCGCCCTCCTCGGAGCCCACCAGCACCCCCTGACTCTTGGCAATCCACACCATCCCGGCCATCCGGTTTTGCGCATCCTGCGCCTGACTGGTCGGCTTGGCCGGGTCGAAGTCGTCAAACACCATGCCGGTCGCCGCTACATCGAGGAACCAGCTGTTGTAGTGGTTTGCCTGCTGCAACCAGGGTACGCGCTGCTCCATCACCGGACGCACGCAGGCCTGATTGGTGTAGACGCCGCTGTTTTGAAAGCCGCTCTTGCGCCGTCCATTCTCCAGCATGATGCCGCAGCGCAGATAGATATCCTGCCCCATCTGGGCGGTGAGCCAGCTCTGCTGGCGATTCCCCTCCGACAGCGCGGTATCGTAGGAGTCGTAAGGGGCGATGAGATAGCCCGCCTGTTTGGCAAATTCAATCCCCTCTGGCGCAGCAAAACCGGCGGTCCACTGGGGCAGCCCCAGCCAGAGTTTGGGTAGTCCAGCCTGCTTGAGAGCAACGATCATCTTGGCAGAGCTGCCATCACCCCAGCTCTGCGGCTCGTTGAGCGCAGCCCCCAGTTGCGTGGCAGCCAGCGTGCGCCGGGTGGCGAAATCGGCCGGTTGCTGACCCGGATGGCGCAGCGCAAGCGCCTGCTCAACTCCGGTCAGCACCCGGTTTTGCAGGTAGCGGTTGTGCTCAAGATCGGGCGCTTGCAGCGCCGTTTTACTCTCCCCCTTGAGCCAGTCGGCGGGGATCAGGCGGCGCAACTCGGGCCAGCTCTTCACATCCTGTGGCACCAGCAGTCGCTCGCCCCAGAGGTAGAGGTGAGAGGCGCCGATCAGCCGCTTGCCATCCGGTACCGCCGCCAGCTTACTCTCGAGCGAGACCAGCTCGCCCCGTGCCTGCAACCAGCTGCGATAGGCCTTGGCCGCCGCCAGCCAGTCATTGCCCGGTTGCAGCGACACCGCCACCTCATAGGGGTCAGCCAGATTGAGGCGGTTGACGCTATGGGTCGCCGTCAGGGCAATGCCATCTTGCTTCGGAGCAAAGGTGAGCCGGTTGTTGAAGGGGTTGGCAAAGAGGATCGCCAACTGCTGATCGCCATGATCCAGCCCAACCACCGGCAGGGTGAGATTTTCGGTGGTGTTGATCCCCTGATACTCCTGCGCCAGCGCCTTGCGCCACGCAGTGTGCGTAGCCGGAATGCGGAATCCCTCGTGGATCGGCAGCATCAGCGCCTGCGCCCCTGCCGGCACCCGCGGCCATACCAGCTCACCTGCACTCGCACGGCTCAGGCTGAGGATCAGGCGATTGCCCTCGAGACGGGCCGAGGCTCGCACCTCACCATCAGAGCTGGTCAGCCAGTTGGCACGTACCCCCTCCTGCTGCAAGGCGGTGACAGGCTGACGCGGGCCGGGAGAAGAGATGGCAAGGTGCTTGCCCGATGGCAGCACAGCCTCGGCCGCCAGGGTGGCGGGATCCAGCTCGATACGCCACTGATCGTTGGCAAGGGTCAGCGCCTCGGCAGGCAGGGAGAACAGCGGCGCCAACAGCAGCAGCGGGCGGATCCGGCTCGCTAATTCGGGAAGAAGAGTCATGGTCGGTGATTCCTGATAACACACGGGAATCGCCATTTCAGCAGATCGGCAGCCTGCGATTGTCAGGCCAATGTCAGGATTGCATGCACCTGCCTATCACGATGCGCATTAATCCACTGGCCCCGCCTGACTGTGGCTTAGCTGCAACACCAGCTGGCCGCGCTGGCTGGTCTGCACCAGCGAGAGGGTGCGCCAGCTGTCGGGCGTGGCGGCAGGCCAACCCACCTTGCCATCGAGAGGCAGGCGGTTCCACCAGAGCAGGGAATATTGCGGGCGAGCCAGCACCGCCTGATCGAGCCAGAGCGGCGTACAGGAAGCGGGATTGGCGGGGGGACTGGCCACCGCCAGCGGCGAGCGGGAGAGCCAGTCCAGATCCTGCACCGCAGGCAGCGGCAGCGCTACCTGCCACTCCTTGCCCGCCACCGCCAACCGCAGCAGATAGAGTCCGGCTGGCAAAGGCGTCGGTAGATCGGCCCCGACAACCCTGACCCCTTTATTCTCTTCCGCCTCCCACTGGGCACCTGCCAGTCGGTCACGGCCAGCGGGATCGATAAGTTCAGCGGCGGTGATGGGCCCCTCCCCGGTCAACTGCACCCGAAAGTCCCGCAACAGCGGCGCATCGCGCTGGATCAGCTCAACTCGCAGCTCGCTCACCCCATCAGGCAGAGTGAGCGGGAAATCCTTGCCGCAGTGCTGGGCACTGAGCGCGGCCAGCATCCCCTGCCAACTACGGCGCTCGGCATCGCTGTTAAGGACAGGCCAAGCCTGCTGCAAAGATTGCCAGGCGTGCCGGTTATCCCCCTGCAACAGCGCCAAAGTAGCTGGTTGCAACGGGTCAGTGCGTTCGGTTTCCATAAAGTGTTCGGTTGCCATCACGCTGCTTACGTTTAGAAGGCCCAGGTTCAGAAGGCCGCAGCTTAGAGCCAACAGCAGCGCGGCCAGTATTGCACGCTTCACGCTGACACCTCCAGCCGGTAGCCGATGCCGCGCACCGTCTCGATAGCCAGTCCGGGCAGCTTCTGGCGCAGTTGCAGGATATGGGTATCAACCGTGCGGGTGGAAGGAAACGCCTGATAGCCCCACACCCGGTTGAGGATCTCCTCCCGGCTCAGCACCCGCCCCGCCATCCGCACCAGCAGGGTGAGCAGGGCAAACTCGGTGGGGGTAAAACTCACCTCCGCATCCTGCCAGCTCGCCTGCATCCGGGCGGGGTGGAGCTGCAAGCCACCCACCGCCTGAGTGCCATCCCCCAGCTGACGCAACTGGGCCCGGATCCGCGCCAGCAGCTCGTCGTGGGAGAAGGGTTTGGTCAGGTAGTCGCGCGCCCCCGCATCGAGCCCGGCCACCCGATCGCTCACCTCCACCCTTGCGGTGAGCACGATCACCGGCAGCGCCTTGCGCGCCAGCCACTGGGGTAGCCAGTCGAGGGCATCCCCCTCCGGCATGGTGCGATCGAGCAACACCAGATCCGCCGCCAGCCACTGCTGCTCCGCCGCAGCCAGGGTGTCGCACCAGAGGCAGCGATACCCCTCGCGGGTCAGATAGCGTTGCAGGTTCTCCGCCAGCAATGCCTCGTCTTCGACAAGTAGGATGGTCTTCATGATTCGGGGTCGCTCCAGAGTTGGCAGGGCAGCGTCAGGGTGAAGGTGGTGGGCGGGCCGGATAGGGCGAGGCGCCCGCCAAGACGGCGCAGCAGATGGCGCACGATGGCAAGCCCCAGCCCCAGACCATCGGCACGGGCACCGCGGCGCAGCAGGGTAGCGAGCCGATAATTTGGCAGCTCGCCGCCATCGCTGACTGCGAGGCTCAAGCGCCCCGCCTGCCAGCTGGCACAGATCCGAACCGGCGCACGACCATGCTGGCTGGCATTGCGCAGCAGGTTGTCGAGGGCGAGCTCGAGCCAATAAAAGGGGAGCGCCAGAGTCATCTCCCGCTCAAGGCAGAAGGTAGCGCCATGCCGCTTGCAAACCAGGGTGAGCCACTCGGTGAGACTGACCGCAACCCGCTCATCCTCGAGGGTCTCTGCCGCCAGATAGTGGCGACTGGCCTGCGCCAACTGATGCAGACGGGCGACACTGCCCAGCAGCTGACCCACGCTCTGCTGGGCGGAAGGGGGGAGCTGGTCGAAATCGTGGCGCAGCTCCTCGCTGATACCGGAGAGCGCCATGATGGGAGTACGCAGCTCGTGGGTCAGCATCTGCAACGCGACGCGCCGCTCCCGCAGCAGTCGCCAGCGCTGCCAGCTGGCCCATCCCAGCAGCAAGATGAAACCAAGGGAGCTGGCCAGCGCCAGCAACTGCCAGCCAAGCGTGGGGCGAGTATTGAAGCAAATCGCTCCGACTCGCTCTTCACAAGTACCAGCAGTACGACTATCCAGCGTCACGCCGAGCCGCTCGGCCAGCGGTTGCCACTGCCCGGCGCCATAGCGACGCCACTGCCCATCGGCAAGCAGCCAGAGTTGGCCCGATTGCAGCAGCCAGCGCTCGCCCCGTAGCAGGGCATCGAGGTTGTCATCGCCGAGCTCGCCAAGCTGCCCCAACCGGTCGCGCTGCTCCCGCACATGGAGCAGAGCATCGAGCCCAGCCGCCGGATGATCAGCCAGCCAGCGGGCAGCGCTGGAGCCGCCAAGCGGATAGACGGGGTGAGCGGCAAACCAGCGGGTCGAGGGCGCAGCCCCTTGGCCACAAAGCGCCCGCAGCAGCGGCAACCACTCGGCAGGCAAGTCATTCTCTGTCCCGCACTCCTGCTGATAGCGATTGATGGCCTGCAACTGGCGCAGCGGATAGCTCTGCCAGGCGGGATAGAGGGAGTCGGGAGCAATCAGGCGACGGTCGAGCCGCTGCACCTCGTCAAGAGGCAGCGTATGTTCGGGAACCTGCCTGGCCAGTGCGTCCGCCAGACGATCTGCCAGCGGCCCGGCCAGCACGGGATACGCCATGCCGTAGCAGATCAGGGAGCAGAGCAGCAGGATCAGGCGCATGGATTCAACTCGAGATGACTCCGGATGAAGACACAGCAGATCACTGCGCCATAAAAAATGTCAGCGCCATTTTTCAATGGCGCTGACATCCGGTCAACCGCTAACGGCATTGGCGCGGCTCCCGCCAGCCCATATGAACCGTCACCTATTTGAACAGTCCCTTGAGCAGCTGGTCAGCCACCCCTTTGACGGCTTCATTGTCGGCCTTGTCCCCCAGCAGCTTCTTGAGGCCGCGTTCGGCCTCCTTGCGCGCCTTATCCTCCAGCAATTTGTTGTTGCTAAGCAGTGCCTTCACATCGAGCTGGTAGCTGGGGGCCTGCCAGTGACCGCCGATCCGCACCGGAATGGTGATCTCCTTCAGCTCATCCACATCCTTTCCTCCCTGCCCCTTGCTGCTCTCGACAATGGAGGTGAGGAACAGGAAGTCGAGGCTCTCCGGCACCAGCGCCGTCTGCCCCTCGCCCTTGACCCGCAAGGCCGGGGCAAAGAGCTGGATATCGTTGCTGCGGGCGATGCCGTCGGCAATCTGGAAACTGGCGGTGAGGGCGCTGAAGTCGGTCTTGCGCGCCTCCTTCACCTGCTCGGCCCCCTTGCCGGTGAGGGTAGCCCGCGCCTCGCGGATCATCTCCGGCAGGTTGATGCCATGCAGGGCACCGTCGCTCAGTTTCAAGGTAACCTTGCCCTGCATCCCGTTGCGCAGTGCCAGCGCGGAGAGACCACGGCCCTGCACCTGCACATCGAGATCGCCCTTGCCCTCCAGCAGATCACTCTGAGCCAGAGTCTGCAACAAGGGGCGAATGTTCACTCCGGCCACCTGCTTGTGCACCTTGTAGGTGGCGGGCTGCTGGCGTGCGTCGAGTACCCCGTTCGCGCTTACCTGACCGCCAGCCACGGTCGCGCTGAACTGTTTGAGCGTGAGCAGTCCCTTGGCCAGAGCCACCTGCAGATCGACTGCGCCGAGATCCAGCCCTTTCAGACGCAGGCTGCCGAGTTGCAGCCGACCATCCAGATCCACACCTTTGAGCGCGCCCAGATCCGGTTCAACCGCGGAGAGGGCTTCGCTCTTGCCGGTTACCGCTTTATTGTCACTTGCAGCGGCATTTGAAGCACCGGCTGCCGGTTTGTCCTCTTTCGCCTGCGCTGGTGTGGTCGGTACCGATTTGGCGAGCCATTTGTCGAGATCCAGCTTCTCCCCCTTGAGATCGAAGCTGATTGCGGGAACGGCACCAAGCTGCACGCTTCCATCACCACTCAGCAGCGCCTCATCGGCACTCATCACCAGCTTACTCAGGGTAATCAACTGCTTGTCGAGCTCGGCACGGGCAAACCCGGCCAGTTTCAGCTTCATCTGCGGGCGTGGCAGCGCATCACCTTCCAGCGCTGCCGTCAGCAGCACATCGGAGAGCTCGGCCAGCTTCATCCCCTTGTCGAGCCGCCCCTTGAGCGTTCCTTCCAGCGAACCAGCCAGTGAAGCTTGCAGCCCCTCTACCTTGGCACCTTTCAGCGCCAACGTGAGGTTGCTCCACTCACCAAGGGCCAGTCTGTCTCCCTTGATGGAGAAACTGTCGAGTCGCAGGGATGGGTCACTCAGGCTGCCACTGAGGCTCAGATCTTTCAGTTCACTTTCCATCACCTCCTGCGCCAGCTTGATCTGGGTCTGCCCTTTAACGTCGAAAGCGAGCTTGTCGGCACTCCCCTTGGCGGCCAGCGTCACGGGTACCCACTGATCGGTGGCCAGCTGCCCCATATCGAGATCGAGGCGATCCAGTCGCAGCAAGGTGCCGCGGCGATCATCCTGTACCAGCGCACTGGCCTGGGAGAGCGCGACACCCTGCAAGCTGATCTGCCAGGGCTTGCTATCAGCGGCTGGCGCAGGGGTTGCGGGGACGACCGGTTCGCTTGCATCAGCAGTGGCATTTTTGATCAGTCCGCTCAGATTGGAGCTGCCATCCGCCTTGGTCTGGATAAAGAGATGGGCGCCACTCAGGGTCACCTTGCCGATCTCCAATCGATGTGAGAGCAGCGGCAACAGGGCCACCGAGGCCTCGCCTTGTTCGAAACGAACCAGATCCGGCTCGGCAAAACCGGCCGGATTGCGCAGAGCAACCTTCTCCAGCGAGAGGCCGAGACTCGGCCAGAAACGCCAGTCAATCTCTCCTGCCATCACCAGTTCCCGGCCTGTGCTCTTGCGCACCTGTTCAGCCAGTTGGGGCTTGAATTGATTGGGGTCGATAAGGCTTATCAGCGTCACTATGGCCAGCAAGGCCGCCACGGCGATGCCGAGCAAGATGAGAACTATCTTCTTCACGATATGCTCCTTGAATCCGGATCCACTGCTGACTATACCACTCACCGTCTGACGAATGGCGTCTGCGGGACAAAAGCGGACAAGGATGAGACAGGGATGGTCGCTACCAATCCCCATCGTCATCAGCAGGGATCAAGCTTGCAAAGAGGATTGCTGCAGCCGCGCCATCGCGGTGCGCGTCGACTCGAAAGCAAAGCGGGGCAAGGGAATATCACCGATCTTCAGCCACTGACAGGCGGCCACATCGTCAGCCGGCTGGATGACCGGTTTTTCACTCAGCTTGATGGCGAAAAAGGTGTCACAGGTGTGATAGGTGATGCCATCGTAGGGATAGATATTGGGGAAGGAACCGAGATAGGTAAAAGGTTGGGCGCTAACATCGAGCCCCAGCTCCTCCTGCAACTCGCGCACCAACGCCCCCTCCAGCGACTCGCCGGGATCGACAAATCCGCCCGGCAGATCCAGCAACCCCTTGCCCGGATTGCGGGCACGCACCGCAACCAGCACCTCGTCCTGCCAGCAAAGCGCCACCATCACCGCCGTCGCCACATTCTGGAAAAAATGAAAACCGCAGCCACAACGAAGCTCTTTGGGGCTGACGCTCTGCAGGGGTTGACCGCCGCATTTTGGACAAAACATGGGCTATCTCCGACGAAATAAAGCGCCATTTTAAGCTGTTGCGACCGTTTTTTATGAGTAAAACAGACGGGGAAGACGAGGAATTCAAAGGGATAGTAATAAAACGGGGCAATTATCAGGCTATTTGCTGATTTTCAGACAATAAAAAACCCCGCTCGATGAGCGGGGTTTCTTGTATTGGGT
>NZ_JRJY01000120.1:0-44608 GCF_000801015.1 Aeromonas sp. ZOR0001
CTACTTATGAGCACCTCAGTTTTTCGGGGGGATTACCATCCAAACAGGTGCTGTCCGGTAGAGCCTCCGGCGTTTAATTGCCAGTTCAAGCTCACTATCAGGCTTGCCACCCCCTGACTCGGTGGGGAATACAGATCGAGAACAAGGGATACAGCGGCCAGTCTGAATATTTCCTTGTCACGTAGCGGCTTGCTCATAAGACCTGCTGAATGACGTCAGTTTGAGGCTCTTGAAGTGTCAGAGAACGCGGGGCGATTAGCGTTGATATATTGGGTGTTTTTATAACGTTAGTGACAGATGGATGCGGTCTGTTAAAAAGGGCGAGATCGTTCAGGTCTCGCCCTTTTATATCAATATGTCACGTCATCTTTCTTATCGGATCAGGCTCCCTGCTCCGGGCGGGCGTCCGGGATCAGCGGATCGGCTTTGCGGCGGCGCAGCAGGCGTACCAGCGGGGGTAGGGTGATCACTGCAATGGCCAGTACCAGCAGGGTCTGGCTGATGCCGCTGCTCCACAGGATGGCGGTGTCGCCATTGCTGATGGAGAGGGCGCGGCGCAGGTTCTGCTCCAGCATTTCACCCAGCACGAAGCCCAGGATGAGCGGTGACATGGGGAAGTGCATCTTGCGCAGCAGGTAGCCAAAGACCCCGAGGGCCACCATCAGCAACAGGTCGAAGGTGGTGCTGTGCACCGCATAGACTCCCACCGCCGAGACGCTGGCGATGGCGGGCACCAAAAACCAGAGCGGGATGGAGAGCATGCGGGTAAAGAGCCCCACCATGGGGATGTTCATCACCAGCAGCATGACGTTGGCCAGCAAGAGGGCGGCGATCAGTCCCCACACCACATCGGGCTGTTCGGTGAACATGGTGGGGCCGGGGGTGATGTTATAGAGGGTCAGCGCCCCCATCATCACTGCTGTGGTACCCGACCCCGGCACTCCCAGTGTCAGCATGGGGATAAAGGAGCCGCAGGCTGAGGCGTTGTTGGCCGCCTCCGGTGCGGCAACGCCGCGAATGTCCCCTTCGCCGAATTTGGCATTCGGCCCCGCCAGGCGCTTCTCGGTCATGTAGGTGATGGCACTGGCGATGGTGGCACCGGCGCCGGGCAGAATGCCGACGAAGAAGCCGATGGTGGATGAGCGCAACATGGTGCCGGTGCAATGGACCAGCTCCTTGAAGTTGAACAGCATCCGCCCGGTGGTGCGCACCAGCTTGCCGCCGCCACTGGTGTGCTCCAGCATCAGCAGGATCTCGCTCACCGAGAAGAGGCCGATCACCACCACGATAAACTGCACCCCGTCCGAGAGGTGAACGCTGTCGAAGGTAAAGCGATAGACGCCAGTGTTGGCATCCACCCCGACGGTGGCGAGCCCCAGCCCAATCAGCGCCGCCATAAAGGATTTGAGCGGGTTTTGGCTCATCATGCTGCCAAGGCAGGCGATGGCGAACACCATCAGGGCGAAATACTCCGCCGGGCCGAAGGCGAGGGACCAGCGCGCCAGCGCCGGGGCGAACAGTATGATGCCGCCGATGGCGAGCATGGAGCCGACAAAGGAGCTGACCGCCGAGATGGAGAGGGCCACGCCCGCCTTGCCCTGCTGGGCCATGGGGTAGCCATCCAGCGCGGTCATGATGGCGGCGGCATCCCCCGGCACGTTGAGCAGGATCGAGGAGATCCGCCCGCCATACTCGCAACCTATGTAGACGGTGGCGAGCAGAATGAGCGCCGATTCGGGGGGCAGTTTCAGGGCAAAAGCCAGCGGCAACAGGATGGCGACCCCGTTGATGGGACCAAGGCCCGGCAGCAGACCGACTACGGTGCCGACAAAGCAGCCGATCAGGGCAATCACCAGATTCTCCGGGGTGAGTGCCACCGCAAAGCCCTGGGATAGGTACATCCAGGTATCCATATTGACTCCTTAAGAGAACCAGACGCCGAGGGGCAGGGTGACATCCAGCAGCCGGTCGAAGGCGAGATAGAGCACCAGACCGCCGACAACGCCGGAGAGCAGGGCGGCTTTGGCAGAGGCGCCAAACAGGCGCCCCAGAACAAAGGTGAGCAGGGTGGTGGCCAGCGGAAAGCCCAGCCACTCGAAGCTGGCACCGTACCCGGCCAGCGCCACCACCATGATGGCGAGGTGGCGCAGGGTACGCAGCGGCGGCCAGCTGACGGTGTCCGGCTGGCGGCGCAGCAGCAACAGGGCGCAAAGCGCCATCAGGCCGATGATGCCGAGCGGGAAGGGGCGCGGCCCCAGCGGCTCATAGCTGTATTCGCTCTGGATCTGCCAGGCGATGGCGGCGCCAGCCAGACAGAGCAGCAGCCAGATGGCGGCGAAGATGCGATCGCTCATGGCTGCTGCTCCTATTTGGCCAGACCGAAGGCTTTGGCCTGCTCGCGATATTGCGCTACCTGCTCCTTGACGTAGCTGTCGAGGGCCTCGCCGGTGAGGTCAAACTCGAACAGGCCGCGCAGATCCCGCTGCGCCTTGAAGGTGTCGGTCTTCACCAACTGATCGAAGGTCTGCTTCCACCACTGGTATTCGCTGTCGCTCACCTTGGGGCCGACATAGAAGCCGCGGATCACCGGCCACACAAGGTCATAACCCTGCTCCTTGGCGGTGGGGATGGTGGCCAGCTTGCCGGGCAGCCGCTCGGCAGAGAACACCGCCAGCACCCGCAGCTTGTCGCCGCCGATATAGGGCACCATCTCGCTCAGATCGCCGGAGACCGCCTGCACATGGTTGCCAAGCAGCGCGGTGACCGGCTCGCCACCTCCTTCAAAGGCGACGTAGCGCATCTTGTGGGGGTCAACCCCGGCCTGTTTGGCCAGCAGCGCCGTCTTCATCCAGTCCTGACTGCCGATGGAGGCACCCGCGCCGATCACCACGCTGTTGGGATCGCGCTCCATGGCGCTCACCAGCTCCTTGAGGTTCTGATAGGGGGCATCGTGGCGCACCGCGATCATGCCGTAATCGGTCCCCACCGCCGCCAGCCAGCGCACATCGTCCACCCCGTAACGGCCAAATTTGCCCTGTGAGAGGTTGAGCAGGGAGCCACCGGAGAAGGCGACCACGGTACCCGCCTCGGCAGGGCGCTGGGCCACGATGGCGTTGTAGGCCACGGCGCCGACCCCGCCCGGCATGTAGGTGACCCGCATCGGCTTGTCGATGGTGCCGGTCTCCTGCAGGCTCACCTGCAGCAACTTGCAGGTGAGATCGAAACCACCGCCCGGTTTGGCCGGTGCGATACATTCGGTACGGCTCGGGGTCGTGGCACTTTCGGCCGCCTGCAGTGGCAGGGCGCCGAGCAGGGTCAGCAGGGCGAGGGCATGACGTTTGCGTTGCTTCATGGTTGTGTGCTCCATCTTGTCGTTGTTTTTCCTGGGTGTGACTCCGTCGATAGACGAAGTGATGCGAAATTGTTAAAACAACAACCTTTCATTCACCTTTCAATCGCTGACCAAGAGCCGGGAGTGTGACCCTGATCGCACCTTCTCCTGCACTGGCAGTGACGAAGGGATGCTGTTGAAGCAGTGCGGCTGAATGCCGTGGTTAGGCACAAGGGGAGAGGGATGCGCTTGCTGTTGGCAGAAGATAATCACGAACTGGCCCATTGGCTGTCGCGGGCACTCACCAGCGCCGGTTTCGCGGTGGATTGGGTGGCTGACGGTGTCCAGGCTGATCACCTGCTGCGCCACGAACAGTACGCGCTGGCGGTGCTCGATATCGAGATGCCCAAGCTCGACGGGCTGGCGGTACTCGGCCGGTTGCGCAGTCGGGGGCAGGGGGTGCCGGTGCTGCTGCTCACCGCCCGCGGCGCGGTGGAGGAGCGGATCTGCGGCCTCAATGCGGGAGCCGATGACTATCTGGCCAAGCCGTTCGATCTGGGGGAGCTGGATGCCCGGCTGCGGGCCCTGCTGCGACGCAGCGAAAGCGGCGGTGCCGAGCTGCGGCTGGGGCGCCTGACCCTGCACCCCGACGGCTATTTTCTGCTGGCCGATGCCCGCCTTGCCCTGACTCCGCGTGAGCAGGCGCTGCTGACCGCGCTGATGTATCGCCACGGGCGGCCGGTCGCCAAGGGGCAGCTGTTCGAGCAGGTGTTCAACCTCGATGACGAGGTAGGGCTCGACAGCATCGATCTCTATATCCACCGGTTGCGCAAAAAGCTGGTGGGCAGCGGGGTGGTGATCACCACACTGCGCGGGCTGGGCTATCTGCTGGAAGCGGCGCCGGATGCCTCCCATTAGCCGCTCCCTGCTCCATCAACTGCTGCTGTTTCTGGGGGGCCCCTTGCTGATCCTCTGGGCCGCCTCGGCCTGGTACAGCTACTACGGCGCGCTGGCGGCGGCCACCTCGGCCTATGATCGCACCCTGCTCGCCTCTGCCCGCACCGTCGCCGAGCGGCTGACGGCGGCCGAGGGCAGCCTCAAGGTGGATGTGCCCTACGTGGTGCTCGACAGCTTCGAGCGCAACATGCGCGATCGCCTTTTCTATCAGGTGCGCGGCATCGACGATAGGGTCATCTCCGGCTTTGACGACCTGCCCCCCATGCCGGACGGCACGCCGCTGACCGACCGCTATCCGGCGCTCGCCTACTTCTACGACGGGCTCTATCAGGAGGCGCCGATCCGTGCCGTGATGCTGCTGCAACCGGTAGGCGAGGGGGGCGTCAACGGCATGGCCCGCATCACGGTGGCGGAAACCCTGCTCGGTCGCCAGCAGCTGGCGGAGCAACTGCTTTGGTCGGCCCTGTTGACCCAGGGGGCGCTGGTGGTGCTCACCCTGTTGCTCGCCTATCTGTTGCTCAAACGGCTGCTCACCCCGATGCGGCGCCTGTCGCGGGAGATCCTGCGCCGCGACGCCGCCAATCTTGCACCCTTGCCCGACCTGCTCCCCTGGCAGGAGACCCGGCCGCTGGTGCAGGCGTTCAACCGCCAGCTGGCCCGATTGCGCCAGCTGGTGGCCCGGCAGGAGCGCTTTAGCGCCGATGCCGCTCATCAGCTGCGCACGCCGCTCACCATTTTGAAAACCCAAGTTGAGGTGGCGCGCGGCAGTGGCGATCCGGCCCTGATGAGCGAAAGTCTCGATGCCATGGCCGTACGGCTCGATCACACCATCGCCCTGACCGAGCGGCTCCTGCTGCTGGCGCGACTCAAATCGGACGAGTGCTCCGGGCTGCGCCAGCGTGAGCCCATGGAGTTGACGGCGCTGGTGCAGCAGGCCTGTCTGTCACGGTTGGCGCAGGCCCGCAGCAAGGGGATCGATCTCGGTTACGAGGGGGAGGAGTCCGCCATCATGGTGGCGGGGGAGCCGCTGCTGCTCGGGGAACTGTGCGCCAACCTGCTCGACAACGCCATCAAATACACCCCACCCCACGGCACTGTGACGGCGCGGGTGGTGCGAAGCAACGGGCAGATCTGGCTGGAGGTGGAGGATAGCGGCCCCGGCATCGCCCCCGAGTTGGCGGAGCGAGTCTGGCAGCCGTTCCAGCGCCTCGAGCAGGGGAGCGAACAGCCGGGAGCGGGGCTGGGTCTGGCGCTGGTGCGCGATATCGCCCACTACCACCACGGCGAAGTGGTGTTGCTGCCAGCGACCCAGCTGGGGGGCTTGCAGGTGAGGCTGATCTTGCCGCTGGCAACATCGTGAGGGCGATAAAAAAAGAGAGGGCACCTCGCGGTGCCCTGTTTATCTACACATAGATGGCGTTGGGGGTCAGCTGCGGATCTTGTTGAAGACAAACAGGACGATAAGGGCACCCACGGTCGCCAGCGCGATGCTCGGGATATTTAAACCGGTCACCGAGCCCAGCCCCAGCAGGGTACCCACATAGCCGCCAACCATGGCACCGACAATCCCCAGCAGGGCGGTCATGAAGAAGCCACCGCCATCGCGGCCCGGCATGATCCACTTCGCCAGAATACCCACCAACAGTCCCAATACGATCCAGCTGATAAAGCCCATGGATTAATCCTCTCTGTGTGTTTGAGCCCGCATTATAGGCAGGGATGCCGGGATGCGAAGGGCCAGACGGTGCTGGCTGGTCACAAGCTGTCGGACGGCGGCCGGCGCTGGTCGGGCTGCACAGTCCGGTTATGAGCGGTTGAAAGGCGGTATGTGCGCCGCCAAACAGGGGCGGGGATGGCCCACGTAAAGGCCAAAATGAGAAAAGCCCCGCAAGCGGGGCCGGGTTTGTGACGGGGTTGTGCCCTCACTTCTTGAGGTGTTTTCTGATCGCCTTGCCTGAGGTGCCGACTGCCTTGACCGCCCGTTTCAGCTGGACTTCGGTGCACTCGAACATTTTGATCCACTGCTTCATCTCATAGGGATCGTTGACATTGATCTTCTTGGCATCGAACGGGTGAGCGACCGCATTGCTGTCAGGCATACAAACCTCAACTTGTTGAAATAGTTGGCGAGAAAGACATTTCTGCCTGAGCGCCATCATCCTCTCAATTGGCAAGGGGCAAGGTGACGGGGTTCACACAACCCGGGGCCTGAAGGAGGAGTGCAGGTTTGCTTTGCTGATCTGTGAGCGATCACCACTTATTCGCTCGCGCCTGATGGGCAGTGAATCGGACGGCGCGAACGATGGGGAGTGATGGGGGCCGGCGCTTGGTGGTCAACCGGACTGCGGGCTATCAAGCCTCTGCCAGCGCCCGCATTTCCAGCCTCTGCTCGCCAGGGCGGCAGATCAGCACCGAGCCTTGCTCGAACCAGTCCCCCAGCACGATGCGGCGGGCGGGGTGGCCATCGAGGGTGAAGTCGTGGATGGCGGGTCTGTGGGTGTGGCCGTGGATCATCATCCGGCAGTCGTGGGCGCGCAGGGTGTCGTCCACCGCCGCGGGCGTCACATCCATGATGATCTGGCTCTTGTGGGCATTTTCCATCTGGCTTTGGCCGCGCATCTTGCAGGCGATGGCCTGACGGCGGGCGAGCGGCAGTCGCAAAAAGAGCCAGCGCAGCCACTTGAGCTGGGTGATGCGGCGAAACTTCTGATACCCCTCATCCAGGGTGCAGAGCAGATCGCCGTGGCTCAGCACCACCCGCTCCCCATAGAGGTCGATGACGCAAGGGTCACCCAGCAATGTCATCCCCGCGAGCTTGGCAAACTGCTGGCCCAGCAGAAAGTCGCGGTTGCCGTGGATAAAGTAGATGGGCACGTTCTGCTGGCTCAGGGCCAGAAAAGCGTCGGCCATCTGCTGATGGAGCGGATTGGGGTCATCGTCGCCAATCCAGAATTCGAAGAGATCCCCCAGCACATAGAGGGCATCGGCGCCGGGGGCGTCGTGCTCGAGAAAGCGCACCAGTGCCGCGGTCATATCGGGCCGCTGGGCAGAGAGGTGAATGTCACTGATAAAGAGGGTGCTCATGATGTGGGGTCGGGCTCTCGGTCGAAACAGGGCAAACAGGGGTGGCAGAGGTAGTAGAAACAACGGGGGACGAATAGTGCGCTGCGGGCGCCATCGCGCCAGTTAAGGTATGGATATCGTCACGGGATGGCGGCTGCCATGACAGCTCGGCCAGATTGCGCCCCTCCAGCGTCAGCAGGGCGACGTAAGGATCGCCCGCCAGACCCAGCAACCGGCACATGGCCGCTTCCCCTTTCAATCCCTCTTCAAGGCGCAGACGCAGCACTTCGCGGTAGAAAGCATCGCCAAACCGCTCGAGCAACGCGGCCATCAGAGTGAGGTGGCGCCAGCCGTTCAGCGTCTCGATGGGGGCGGGGGTGACATAGAGCTCCAGCGGCCAGTTGGTGATGCGGTTATCGCAACCGCTAACAGCACAGCTCTGGTCGAGACAGGAAAAGGTGCGCTCCAGCAGCCAGATATTGTCGCCCTTGTCGCTCGCCTGCCAGCCTTGCTCTGCAAAAGTAGCGGCAAACGCAGCCGGATCAGCATGCTGGCAGAGAATATCGAGATCGCTGCCCGGCCGATCGAGGCCGATGGCGAGCGTGCTCACCAGCGCCATATCGCTGCACTGCGTGGCCAGCTCATCCCACACACCGGCGGTGAGCAGGACATGGGCCGAGCGCTGGCGCGGGTTGCCGTGGGCCAGATAGTCGAGGCGGCGCCAGTTTGGGCTGGCAGTGGGGGAGGCAGATGGAAAAACTGCGGCCGGGGCCGCAGTTTTGTCAGTGCCGAGTCGGCAGAGATCAGTCAGCAAGGGTCACCTTGGTGATCACCACGTCTTCTACCGGCACGTCCTGATGGATGCGGCCGTAGTTACCGGTCTTGACGCCCTTGATCTTGTTGACCACGTCCATACCGGCAGTCACTTCACCGAATACGCAGTAGCCGAAACCCTGGGTGGTAGCGGATTTGAAGTCGAGGAAGTCGTTATTGTTCACGTTGATGAAGAACTGGGCGCTGGCAGAGTGCGGCTCCATGGTGCGGGC
Source organism: Aeromonas sp. ZOR0001 (assembly GCF_000801015.1). Lineage (NCBI taxonomy): Bacteria > Pseudomonadati > Pseudomonadota > Gammaproteobacteria > Aeromonadales > Aeromonadaceae > Aeromonas > Aeromonas sp. ZOR0001. Next base: position 8,398 of record NZ_JRJY01000120.1, read on the forward strand.
CATGGCGATGGTGCCGATCTTGTTGGACAGACCATTGGCCGCTTCGTTCTTGATGGGAGCGCGAGTGTCTTTCTCTTCAAAGCCCGGGGCATAGCCGCCGCCCTGGATCATGAAGCCGTCGATGACGCGGTGGAAAATGGTGTTGTCGTAGTGACCGTCACGGCAGTATTGCAGGAAGTTGGCCACGGTTTCCGGGGCTTTTTCAGCGTTCAGGGTGAGGGTGATGTCGCCGTGATTGGTGTGCAGAGTGACCATGATATGTCCTTTCATTTGATGCGGACGACGAAGTGCCCGCAGGTGTATGGCATAAAGTGGTGGCAATTCTAGCCCATCAGGGGCTGGCGGCATAGTCTCTCAGGCGCCGTAACCGTGCTGGCAGGCGGGATTGGCCCGCTTTTCTGCCTCGTTTTCTGCCCCTGAACGGGGTATTATGACCAACCATTTTACTCACAGGCAGTGGTTAGAAGATGCTGAAGATATACAACACACTCACTCGTCAAAAAGAAGAATTCAAACCTATCCACCCGGGCAAGGTGGGCATGTATGTGTGTGGTGTCACCATCTACGATCACTGTCATATCGGCCACGGCCGCACCTTCGTCGCCTTTGATGTGGTGGCTCGCTACCTGCGTTACGCCGGTTACGACCTCACCTACGTGCGCAACATCACCGACGTGGATGACAAGATCATCAAGCGCGCCGCTGAAACCCGCGTCACCTGCGACGAGCTGACCGAGCGTCTGATTGGCGACATGCACGCCGACTTCGACGCCCTCGGCATGGTGCGCCCGGATATCGAACCGCGCGCTACCCAGCACATCGAAGAGATCATCGAGCTGGTGCAATCCCTGCTGGAAAAAGAGCACGCCTATGTGGCGGATAACGGCGATGTGATGTTTATCGTCGAATCCTACGCCGACTACGGCAAGCTCTCCGGCCAGGATCTGGAGCAGCTGCAAGCCGGTGCCCGCGTTGACGTGGTCGATGCCAAGCGCAACCCGCTCGACTTCGTGCTGTGGAAGATGTCCAAGCCCGGCGAGCCGACCTGGGAAAGCCCCTGGGGCCCGGGCCGTCCTGGCTGGCACATCGAGTGCTCCGCCATGAACTCCAAGCACCTTGGCAACCACTTCGACATCCACGGCGGCGGCTCCGATCTGCAGTTCCCGCACCACGAGAACGAGATCGCCCAGTCCTGCTGCGCCCACGGTGGCGACTACGTCAACACCTGGATGCACAGCGGCATGGTGATGGTGGATAAAGAGAAGATGTCCAAATCCCTTGGCAACTTCTTCACCATTCGTGACGTGCTGGCCCACTACGACGCCGAAACCGTCCGTTACTTCCTGATGTCTGGCCACTACCGCAGCCAGCTCAACTACTCGGAAGATAACCTGAAGCAAGCCCGCGCCGCGCTGGAGCGCATGTACACCGCCCTGCGCGATCTGCCGGTAGCCGCCGCTGCCGGTGGCGACGAGCAGGTGGCGCGCTTCAAGGAAGCGATGGACGACGACTTCAACACCCCGGAAGCCTACTCCGCCCTGTTTGATCTGGTGCGAGAGATCAACCGCCAGAAGGGTGAAGACATGGCCGTTGCCGCCGCGCTGGGCGCCCGTCTGCGCGAGCTGGGCGCCGTGCTCGGCATCCTGCAGCAAGACCCCGAAGCTTTCTTGAAGGGTGACGAAGCGGATGAAGAGGTTGCCGAAATCGAGCGCCTGATCGCCGAGCGCAATCAGGCCCGTGCCGACAAGAACTGGGCCGCGGCGGATGCCGCCCGCAACCGTCTCACCGAGATGGGTATCGTGCTGGAAGACAGCGCCGGCAAGACCAGCTGGCGCCGTGCCTAAGGTCGGTGGGCCTTGTTGGCGTCTGGTGCCAACAGGTTGAGCTAATAAAAAACCGCAGCCCTTGGGCTGCGGTTTTTGTTTGTGTCTCTTCCCTCGACACCTCTTAAGCCTCTGCGATCTGCTTAAGCCTCGGTGGCCTGCGCTCTGATCCCCTCTCCCCTTGCGGGAGAGGGCTAGGGTGAGGGGGGCTAACGTCATTCCTCAGCTGAATGCCGTCCAACGTATAGGACGAAGCGCCGCAGACGGCACTTTGGCCTACTCCATCCATGGCTTCGGCCAAAGCCCGCTTCGAACATCCTTGTTCTCGCGCCAAATCGGGGGCGAGCAGTGCTCGCCCTGATCCGATTTGGCCCCTATGTCGGTTGCGGCTGCACTACCATCCCTGATGGCGCTCCTGACCTGTTGAACTCGAATCGGCGGTTTGCAGGGGGAACCAATACCGTGTCTGCCTGTAGGGCTATCACCCTGTAGTTTGTATTTATTGTTTTACGAAGTGCTCGTTGCTTAATTCTAGTTAATTTGAAAATAATAAAAATTTCACGAAATAACTAGGGGTAGGTAAAGCCACTGTACTAGTCGTGGATTTCTAATTGCTTGATTGAGAAAAGTTATTTGCTTGTAATAACTCTAAGTTTAATACCACTTACCTCATCGATATAAGAAGATGTTGCTCCCAATATCGACAACTGATCATCGGACACTTCAGCTTTTGAGATTGCTGGTTGAACAATGGTGATACCGCATTTGAAAGTGGCATATCTGGCAATTCTTGCTAGCGTATATAGATTTTTTAAATTGCCTTTTTCTATTCTTGATGCTTTCTTGTTTTTTAATCTTAGTTTTTCACGTGATATTAATCTAAGAATTAATTCTTCTTTATTTCCAAACCATTTTATACTTTTTGCCGCTTGGCCGGCCACTTGATAAACATCATCAACTCTTGCACCCGGCTTTGCCACCCCATTGCTTTTAGTACAATATTTACAGTGATATATATCTATCGTTAGCTCTGTATCATCAGTGTTTTTTATAGCAACGATATCGGCAACTTCTCCAGCACCATCATCATCAAAAACAAAATCGTACTTATTTATTATCTTTTTAATTGTGTGGTACTGGATGGAGTTTTCTATCTTGCTTGGAGTCTGAGATTCAATAGATATATCAATGCCTGACCAATCCCAGTCTTCAATATTGTTTTTGCTATATGGGTAGGCATATTGTTCATTAGAATAATATCTAAGTCCGCCATCTATTATCGATGTGTCAGACATAAATATAACAGGTGGATAGGAATTAAAGTACTCAGTAAGTTTAATTTCATTTTCATTGATTTTTATGGAGAGCTCATCTTGAGAGCTAAAAACGACCTCTCCCTTACTATGAATATGTGCACTTATGAAGCTTTCATTGTGTTCTGTTTTTAGTTTTATCTCGAATCCTTTATTGTCATCAATGAACTTTGAGAAAAGTAACTCACATAGCATCAGGCTACCTTCCCATGTTGTAGTTTTGATATTAATTTTTAGTTCGTCTTTTCGAAGTAACTCAGTGGGCCATTCTACGGATAAGGGCTGAAGTTTCGGATACTTATCTATTTCTTCAGCCTGCATCGCCGTTTTCATGACTTGGTTGGTATCTATAGAATCATCCAGTATTTTACTGCCGATATTATTGCACCATGTTATCCACTTATCGAGAGAGTCACTATCCATTGCCCATATTTTCCCCTTATAAGAGCAGCCAATACTAACAGGCGCTCCATTTTCATATCCCTTGCCAAAAATATTTGATTTTATAGCTCGATTCGCCTCAATGTCAGGTATTTGTTCGTTTACTTCTGTACCGGTATGCATTGAATAGCGTAACCCTCTTTTATTTTTATTCAGACCAACATTTTGAAGTTTTAGTCTCTTTAATCCCGCAAGTGCCCTGAATACACATTCACCTTGAACTTGTGATGCATTTTTAGCGATTAAATCAACTAGGCGTTTTACTAACCCATCTTTTGCAGATGAGTGAACATAAAGCAGTCCTTGTGCTTTATTGTAATATGCAATGTATAAATCCCATGATTCATCAAAAAATTCTTTTGAGCTTGTCCAAGCAACTGGAATGTATGCTTTAACTGAAAACATAAGGAGGTTTTTTTCATCATTAATACTTGACTCGACCACCTGAAAATATTTATTTCCAAAATCAACAATCCTATTTGGTGTCCATTTAACCAAGCTCATCTTATATATTGTGGAGCTAATGGTTGGAGTTATACCTAAATCTAGAAGTTTTCCTGGGTTTGAAAATTCTGATTTTAAATCTTGATAAGACCTTTCATCTTGTATTTTTCTTGAACTGATATTGCTTATGATGGAATTCCAGTCTGAATTTTCCCTATAAAGTTCTTCCAAACAACTATTCATGTTAGAGTTTGCTATGTTAGCAACAAACTTTGCATCGCCTACGTCTTGTGTTGTTCTAGTAAATCTACCAGTGAATTGCAGAGTTATATTTATACTTTTATGTGGATCGTGTAAAGCAGATATTTTTAGTTGAGGAAGATCAAAACCCTCACCTAACATATCTACACAAATTATTATTTTATGTTTTCCAGCTTTAATGGATTCTAAAACAGCTTTCTTTTTTTTAGTTTTGCTGTTTATTACTACAGGGCAAAGGTCGGTCTCCTTTGAATATATTTTAAATAATTTTTCAGATCTTTCGATTGTGCTAGTCCTTGCCATCATTATATGGTTGAGATTAGATTTTAAATCATTTCTGAGCAATGACACTGCCTTCTTTGCAATTTCCAAATCTGAATTTTCATCAATAAACTCACAAATAGGATGGAATTCTATTGGTTTAAAATAACCATCTTGTTGAGCTTTTTTTAACGAGTAATTAAAAATTATCTTACCGCCGATTTTAGTTCGGTCAGTTCTGAAGGGGGTCGCTGTGAACTGAAGTACATGTTTTTCATTAAAGTAGTTTTTTATCTTTGACCAAGTCATAGCGGTGATGTGATGGGCTTCATCGACAATCAGATTAGAGCACTTATTAGTTAGATCAGATAAACATTCTTCAGAGAATAGAGAGAGTGAGGCTGCTGAAGCTACAATAACATTTGCCTGTAATAGGGTATCTAGCTCATTTTTATTCTTAACACCGTGCTTTATTGTGGCAACAATCGGGTTGTGTGTTTCATCATTTATTAGTTTGAACTTTCTGAGTAGTTCTAACTGTAGGAATTTATTTCTTATCTGTTCACGTAAAGCATCTGAAGGCACAATCACTAATGTTTTTCTGAACTTTCCGGCAATTACAATAGATAGAATTGTTTCAGTTTTCCCCGTTCCTGTTGGCATTACTATTGTTGCCGCGTGCCTTTCCTCTGATTTCGTAAAACCAAGTGCAGAGAATATACCACCTATTTGTGGTGGGCGTAGGCCAAGAACATCATCATGCTCCTCTATAAAGTTGAATGAATTATTTTCCCATGAAGTAAGTACATCTTCATGAGAATATATAATATCTTTTAGCGGGTGATAACTTAATGTGCTCTTACCTACAGTTGTTACACGTAGTGAAGTCATATTTCCTCCTATTGACTGAGAGCATTTTCCTAGGCGATAAATACTGAGAGTTAAATAAGTGGGTGTTTTGATACTAAATAACTGATCCCAATAGTGCTACACCTTCGCTGTGCCATAGGGCTGTAGGTTCGATTAGCGAAGCGTAATCGGACGTTCGAGAAATAAGGTGTTATCACGGTGAAATACTCACTATCGGGCTTTCGATATACAACCCTTGCCCGATTGGGATATCTACCGCTTGCAGCTATACCCGCTATGATTTTTTCACCTATGCAGCTATGTCGATGAAACTTGTTGCGTAGGTGCGACAATCTGATCTCGCCATGGGGTGGGCGAGGGGCTGACTCTGAGCTAACAATCCGCCCGATCTTTGCCCCGAATAGGCTGGGGTGTGTTACCGCGGTGCAATGCGCTGCGCTTGTTGCACCCTACGCCTGTTAACCGGCCTCGGGGCGGCGCGTTGGGTGTGTTGCCCCCTGTTGTTTGCCGAGGTGAGGGCACAAGGTCAGGAGCGCCGTCATGGACGACGGCGCAGACGCAGGCGGTACAGGGATGTACCGTCTGCGTCGTTCCGCCAGACCTTTTGCCTGAACCGAGGGAACCCGACGCAGGAGGGCGAACAAGTGGGGGTGGCCTTTCTTTTGGTGACTTTTTTTTGGCCACGCAAAGAAAAGTCACTCGCCAAGCCGCGTAGCGGCGGCGAAATCCCATCGAGGACGGAGTCCTCGCGTTCTGCATGGCGAAGCCATGCCAAATACCTTGTTGCAGGGCAGAGACGTTACCTACCCCCTCACCCTAACCCTCTCCCACAAGGGGAGAGGGGACGGTTACCGCGGACGATTACGCTTCGCTAATCGACCCTACTGGCGAAGCCATGCCAATACCCTGTTGCAGGGCAAAGACGTTACCGACCCCTCACCCTAGCCCTCTCCCGCAAGGGGAGAGGGGACAGTTACCTTGGCGCAGGCGCGGGAGACCGGCTGGTCTCCGCTAAAGTCGCTACCGCCCCTGACTGTCGCTGCCAGATTGCGCCGTTGACCATTGATCTCGGAAAAGGGGTCAACAGACGCCCATCGCCATATTACGGAGCCAGAGTGGTCTCATCTATGGTTTTGATGAGCTAACTATCAGAAAAGAGTGATTTTTTGCGCTGGCACAAACTTTTATTAATTAGCGATTAGTTGATGATTGTCGGGGCTTGGAGCTGGCAGGGCGGTGGGGTGACGCCGCGAGGGGAGTGCAAACGGTAAAAAGAGGGGAGCGCAAACGGAAAAAAGCGAAGGGGCCCGCGGTGGGCCCCTTGTTGTTGGCGCTCGACGCCGCGCCGCTATTTGGTGGCGGGGGCAGGGAAGTATTTGCTGTGCAGCAACGGGTATTCGCTGCTCGCCAGCACCTGGGTCAAGCCGGTCTGGAACTCCTTGACCAGCTCGTCGCTCACCGGATGGCTGAAGGCGAAGCAGAGCTGCTCGGAGCTCAGCACCCACTGCTCCTTGAAGCTGGCTGGGTCGATCTTTTGCTCTGCGACCAGCATCTCCATGGTGGTCTTGTGGGTTGACAGCAGATCAACCCGGCCGGAGGTGAGCATCTTCAGCGCCTGTGATAGCCGATTGGCAGTCATCAGCCTGGTCTCGTCAAAGCCGTTGTTGAGCAGCAGTTGCTCTCCCACATCGGCCCGCACCGCCCCGATATTGAACGCCTTGGCATCGTCGAGCTTGGTGATGGTGATATTGCGCTGGGCCAACCCTACCAGCACGACTTCGATATAGCCGACGGGACAGGCCCACTTGAACAGGGGGTCCCGTGCCTGGGTGCGGGCGGTGGAGAAGAGCACCGCATTGGGCTTTTGGGTCAGCAGGTAGTAACCGCGCGCCCACGGCATGATGGTGATGGGTTGCGCCGGCGTGTTGGTCTTTTTCCACACCAGTTGCAGCAGCTCGACCGCGAGGCCGGTGGGGGTGCCGCTGGCATCGGCGTAGTTGTAGGGTTTGTACTCTTCGGTGATGTAGTGCAGTTTGCCAAGCTCAGGACTCGCCTGTGCGAGGGTGGCCAGCAGCGCCCCGGCCAATCCAATCCATGGTTTCATTTTTGCCATCCTGATCAAGGGAATATCTGCTCAAGTGTGACCAAGCTGGCCGATTTCGCCAAGGCGACGGAGCATGTTTGGCAAAAAAGCGCGGGCGCATGCCGCCATCTTGCGCCCTATGTCGGCGGCGATCTGGGCGTTAGCGCAGCGGCAGGTATTTGGCTTGCAGGGCCGAGAAATCCGCCGAGGCGACGACCTGGGTCAGCGCCTGCTGAAAGAGGGCGACCTCGCTGTCGGGCACCTGACGGCTGAAGGCGTAGCAGAGCGGTCTGGCATCCAGCACGAAGGCGACATGAAAGTCATCCGGCTTGAAGCCCAGTTGTTGCAGGGTTTGATAGCCCGCCAGCTTGTTGGTCGCAAAGAGATCGGCGCGACCTGAGGTGAGCATTTTGGCCGCCTGGGTGAGGCGATTGGCCAGCATCAGCTGGCGCTCATCGATACCGCGTTCGAGCAGCAGCTGTTTGGAGACGGTGGAGCGCACCACGCCGACCTTGTAGCGGCTGATCTCGGCCTCCGAGCCGAGGGTGATGTTGTCCGCCTTGCGCCCCAGCAGCACAAACTCCGAGTGATCGATGGGGCAGGCCCACTTGAAAAGCGCCTCCCGCTGCGGGGTGCGGGCGGTGGCAAACAGCACCACATTGGGTTGTTGTTGCAGCAGGTTGTAGCCCCGGGCCCACGGCAGAATGCGGATGGGCTGGGGCGACACGCCGCGCGCTTTCCAGATAAGCTGCATCAGCTCCACCGACAATCCGGTCGGCATCCCTTGCTGGTCGCTGAAATTAAACGGGGGAGAGATTTCGCTCAGATACTCGAGCTTGCCCGGATCGGCCTGCGCGAAGGTGGCCCACAAGAGCAGCAGCAGATGAGGTAGGTGCCATGTCCGCACGGGAAAGATCCTTCGCAATCAACTATGTAGCCCAGTTTGACTGCTTGCGGCGGGAATAGCTAGCCACCTCTATTGCATCTTTCATCAATAAAATGGGCAGCGAACCGCTGCCCATCGGGTGAGTGAGTACTCAGCGCACCGGCAGGTATTTGGCCTGCAATTTGCGAAACTCCTCCGAGGCGAGGGCGCGGGTCAGGCCCTGCTGAAAGAGGGTGATCTCGCTGTCGGGCACCTGACGGCTAAAGGCGTAGCAGAGCTGCTCGGCGCTCAGCACCATGGCCACGTTGAAGTCGTCGCTGCTCAGCTTCAGTTCGCGAATGGCGTCATATCCCGCCAGCTTGCTGGTGGCCAGCAGGTCGGCGCGGCCGGAGAGCAGCATCTTCAATCCCTGCGACAGGCGGTTGGCCGGGATGATGTTGTTGTCATCCATGCCGTTGTTGAGCAGCAGCTGCTCGGCGGCATCCGAGCGCACCGCGCTGATCTTGTATTGGCTCATCTGATCGAAGGCGGTCAGGGTGATGTTCTGCGCTTTGCGGCCCAGCAGTATGTACTCCGAGTAGCCGATGGGGCAGACCCACTTGAAGAGGTCTTCCCGTGCCTGGGTGCGGGCGGTGGAGAAGAGCACCACGTTGGGCTTCTGGGTTAGCAAGTAATAACCTCGCGCCCAGGGCAGGATGCGCACCGGCTGGGGTGTCACGCCGCTGTGTTGCCAGATCATCTGCAGCAGATCGACCGCAAGGCCGGTGGGCTGGCCTTGCGGATCGCTGTAGTTGTAGGGGGGGTACTCTTCGGTGAGGTACTCGAGCTTGCCCAGATCAGCCCGGGCCGTCGAGGCCCAGCAGAGCAGCAACAGATGACAGATCAGCCATATCCTCATAGGGAACATCCTTAGCGATCAACCTTCCCTTGAGTGTGACCATGAACAGAGTAAATAGCCACTCACTGCAGTTACCAGCGGGCGCGGATCTGCCCGATAGGCTGGTAGGCCTCATCCCGCAGCCCCACCAGCAGGGTCTTGCCATCCGCTTGCAGCCGGAACTCGCCGTAGCGGGCCGCTTCGTACTGTTCCCCCGTGCCCTCTTCAAAGAAGTAGGCATCGGGGCCGATCTGCCACTGCCGCTCGCTCTGGTGCACCTGCAATAGTCGCTCATCGCTGGCGAGCCGATCCGGTTTGCCATCGGCCACTAGTGTGGCCACCTGATGGGCATCGAGGCGGATCACCAGGGGGTCGCTGCCCTTGTTTTGAGTAGCTCTGGCGTCGCGGCTGGTCAGCTCGCGGGCAATTTCATAGTTGAGCCGCATGTAATCCCCCTGCATCAGGGAGCGGGGATCGACCGGAGCGAGCCGCAGCAGCACCACTTCGCCGCTGCTCATGGCGTGCTCATAGCGCCAGACGGTGGCATTGATGCCTGCCAGGATGGCGAGGCCGCTCAGCAACAGGGCGAGTTGTCGGGTGGCGGGTTTCATGAGTCGCTCCTTGCCGCAAAGGTGGTGAGCAGCTGGCGGGCCACCAGCAGCAGGATGCCGGAGCCCAGCAGCAGCCAGGATTTGGTCATCAGGGTGAGCCCCAGATCGTAGTAATAGAGCGAGCCATAGCCGAGCAGCAGCAGGGCCGAGAGGGTCATCAGCCCCAGACTGCCGGCATAAAATCCGAGGATCAGTACCAGTGCGCCCGCCCCCATGCCGGGGATGATGGCACTGATCAGCACCAGCGGCAGGCCAAACAGCAGGGGGAGCCTCAGTTTCACCATCACCGCCAGCAGCAGGGCGGCGCAGATCAGCGGATTGAGCCAGAGCGGCAGGCGAGACAGCCCCAGTTCGTCCAGCACGCTGCTGCCGCCATCCCACAACGGGTGGTGCAGACGACCCAGCACCAGCAGGGAGAGGGCCAGCCCCAGCGTGATGGAGTGGTAGAGCTGGTGGCGGGCGGGGTCATGGTCTGCCCGCAGCCAGCAGAAGGTGATGGCCGCCATCACCAGCGGCAGGGCCAGCAGTTGCAGCCCGAGGCAGGCAAGGCCAAGGGTGAGCAGCAGGGCCGCCGCCACGCTGTGAAACAGCCGCACCAGCCAGTGATCGAACAGCACGGCGATGGCGAGCGACAGCAGGCACAACCCAAACCAGAGCAGGGCGTGATGAAGGTCCAGCTGATCGAGCAGACCATAGAGCAGCCAGGCATCGGCCGCCAGGGTGAGGGCCAGCACGAACTGATCCCAGAGATCGCCGCGCTGGCTGCGATTGAGGGCGTAGGCCCCCGCCAACAGCACGGCCCCCAGCAGCAGGGCACTATTGGCCTCGCGGGTCAGCTGCTCGAAGGTGAGAAACAGGAAAAAGAGCAGGAACAGGGCGGCAATCCAGCCCACCAGCCCCAGCAGAAAGCGGCTCGACCACTGGGGCTGGGTATCACGGGGCTGATCCCCTTCCACCAGATTGGCCTGTTGCAGTGCTTGCCAAAGGGTCAGATCACTCATGAGACCTCCGTTGTTGTTGCAGCCAGCGGGCGGCGGTGACCGAAAGGCCGATGGCAATCAGGCTCAGCAGCAAGAAGCCGTTGATGTCGGGCTCCATCCACTTGCCCAGCGCCGCGAGGATGACGGCAATCAGACTGAGGCACCCCATGGCGAGTCCGGCGATAAATCTGTGGTGCCACAGGGCATAGGCGGTGGCGAGCCAGCCAAGCCAGAGCGGCCACACCAGCGCAGAGGCGGCATCAAACAGCGCCAGCAGGGTGAGCAGGGTGGCCCCCAGACCGGCAGCAAGGCCCGCCAGCCAGCTTGGCATCAGGCGCCAGCGGTTTGGTGCCAGCAGAAGCAGACCCCAGAGGGCGACGTTGAGCAGGGTAAGGCACCAGCCCAATCCCTCTTCATCGAAGGTAAAGAAGAACGTGAACAAACCGAGCCGCCAGTAGAGTACCAGCGCCAGCTGGCCGAGCAGCCAGCTCAAGGTCCAGAGCAGGGGACTTTGGCCAAATGTCGCCAGCGGCACCAGCATCAGCGCCCAGGTGGCGAACAGCTGCCAGGGATCGGCGCCGGTCTGGTAGGTTTGACCCACCAGCGCCAGCAGGGCGCCGATATTGAGGGCGATAGCGAGCAGCAGCGCCTGACGGGGGGTATCCCCCAGCGGTTTGCGCCACAGCAGAAGCAGCATGGCTAGCAGCGGTGCCTCCAGCAGGGCGAGGCGGGAGACCCGGCCCAGCTCTTGCCAGTTGAAGGCGACGAAGAAGATGAGGCCAGCCCCGATACAGAGGGCACCGAGCCACAGCAGCAGCCGGTCAAACAGCCACTGCCAGCGCGCCGGATGGGGGGGAAGATCGGCGAGGGTCAGGGCGTCCGCCAGCTTCTCTGGCGCCAGCCGTCCCTGTTTGACCCATTCGAGAAGCGTCTCTCTTGATATGTTGTGCATGGGGGGACTCCACGAGGTTTGCCCCATTATGGCATGAGGCACCCGCAACCGTGCACTGCCCCTTGGCTCTGCGGCTGGTGGTTGCGACAGTGGATTACGCAATAGACACAGCAGTAAACAAAAAGCCCTCCACAGGGGAGGGCTTGAGCAGCGGAAAAGGCGATCAGGCAAAGATCAGAGTGCTCACCCCAAGGCCGACGAAGAGGATGGCGCAGGCGATGCGGATCCCCTTGAGCGGCAGCTTGTCTGCCCCCAGCTTGCCGATCAGCACCACAGGCACGTTGGCCAGCATCATGCCGAGGGTGGTACCGGTAATGACCTGCACCAGCGAGTCATACTTGGCGGCCAGTAGCACGGTGGCGATCTGGGTCTTGTCGCCGATCTCGGCGATGAAGAAGAGTACGAAGGTGGCCATAAAGGGGCCGTATTTATCCAGCGAGCTCTCCTCGTCATCCATCTTGTCCGGCACCAAAATCCAGATAGCCATGGCGATAAAGGCGATGGCGACCAGCCAGGTCATTATCTTGGGATCGAGCCAGCGACTGATGAACTCGCCAATCCAGGCAGCGCCCGCATGGTTGAGCAGGGTAGCCGCCAGCATGCCGGCGATGATGGGCCAGGGCTTGCGAAAACGGCAGATGAGCAGCAACGCCAACAGCTGGGTTTTATCGCCGATTTCGGCAATAGCGACGCTGAGGGTTGAGGTTAACAAGGCTTCCATAAAAATGACCGGGGGACGGAATTGTTATAAACCAAAGACAAGCCTGCGCCATCCGTCCCCGGTATTGGCACTGGCCCGTCAAAGGTCTTGTCAAATCCATGGCTGGCATGGATCACCCTGACCATGGTGATTTGGCACCAAGTATGTTGATCAGGGTCGCAAACCGGTATTCATGCAATGGATGGCACCGGCGTGCGAGACTACTCCCCCTCGATGGGAGCGGGCATTCTAGGGAAAAACCGCATGAGTGACAAGGGGATCAGCCACCCACCAGCTTGACGCTGAAACCGGCTTTCTCCAGCTCGGTTTTGATCAGGTCCCGTTTATCCCCCTGGATCTCGATTATCCCTTCCTTGATACCGCCTCCGGTGCCGCACTTTTTCTTGAGCAGGGTGGCCAGGGATTTTTGCTGATCGGCGGGTACGCCATGAATGGTGATCACCCCGGCACCCTTGCGCCCCTTGGTCTCGCGGCGAATGCGCACGGTGCCGTCGGTGGGGAAGGGGGAGGCGGATTGGGGAGCGCTCTGCTCCTTGATCATGCCGCCATCTGTGCTGTAAACGAGGCGGCTGTTGTTGTCGTGACTCATGGCAATACTTTATGGGTTAGCTAAGCGGAGTTTGATTTTACTCAAATAAAAGTTGAAGACACAGCTTATAATGCCCCAAGTAAAAGCGAATTATTATTGTTTAACTTCAGGAGTCAGTCATGGTACTCACGCAGTTGTCACCGGGACAGAGTGCTCGCATCAAGAATATGAATCAGCTCGCCCGGCCGCTGCGCCGCAAACTGATGGTGATGGGCCTGTTGCCCCAGACTGAAGTCATCTATCTGCGCTCCGCCCCCCTGGGGGACCCGCTCCAGATCCAGTGCCAGGGGATCTGTCTCTCCATGCAAAAGAGCCTGGCCCAGCAAATAGAAGTCGAGCCGGTATAACCCCCTGTTCGGCTACCGCTCCGGTCAAGAAAGTCACCGGGAGCGGTTCAGAGACAAGAAGTCGAACCTGCAAAGCGGCTTGCCACACGCGCGGCGGGTTCAGAAGAAAATAGAGGTAGAGCTGGTATGAATTATTCCCTGGTAACGGTAGGTAACCCCAATAGCGGCAAGACCTCCCTGTTCAACGCCCTGACCGGCGCTCGCCAGCAGGTAGGCAACTGGAGTGGTGTCACCGTCGATAAGAAGATGGGTGAGTTCAGCGCGGGTGAGCATCACTTCAAGCTGATGGATCTGCCCGGCATCTATAGCCTGGCCAGTCAGGATGGCAGTCTGGACGAGCAGATCGCCAGCCGCTTTGCCCAGGGCCAACAACCCGACCTGCTGCTCAACGTCATCGACGCCGCCAATCTGGAGCGCTCCCTCTACCTCACGCTGCAACTGCGCGAACTGGGCCTGCCCATGGTGGTGGTGCTCAACAAGCTGGATATCCTGCAAAAGCGCCGCATCGTCATCGACGAGAGCAAGCTCGGCAAATCCCTCGGTTGCCCTGTAGTGGCCCTCTCTGCCCACAACAGCAAGCAGGTTGCCGCCTTCAAGCAGCAGATCCGGCAGTTTATCGGTCAGCCGCAAGCCGCCTTGCAGCTCGATTACGGCCACGCGCTTGAAACCGATCTGGCGGAGCTGGAGACCCTGCTAGCCCCGCATCATCTTACTACCCGTGGCCGCGCCCTGCGCCTGCTGGAAGAGGATGCGGTGATGCAGGAGACCTTGCTGCCCGGTCAGCAGGCGGCCGCCGCCAATGTAGTGGCTCGCGCCCATCAGGGACAGGATATCGACCTGCAGCTGGCGGATATTCGCTACGGCCATATCCACCAGTGGGTACAACAGGCGCGTCAGCAGAAGGGTAAGCTCACCGAGGCCCAGAGCGAGTGGCTGGATCGGGTGCTGCTCAATCGCTGGATTGGCATCCCCTTCTTCCTGTTTGTCATGTACCTGATGTTCCTGTTTGCCATCAACGTCGGCAGCGCCTTTATCGACTTCTTCGACATCATGGGCGGCGCCCTGTTTGTCGATGGGGTGCACCACCTGCTGGGGCTGGTCAATGCCCCAGAATGGCTGGGCGCCATTCTGGCTGATGGCTTTGGTGTCGGCTTGCAGACCGTCGCCACCTTTATTCCGGTGATTGGCTGCCTCTATCTGTTCCTCGCGGTGCTGGAGAGCTCCGGCTATCTGGCCCGTGCCGCCTTCGTGGTGGATGCCCTGATGCGCCGCCTCGGCCTGCCGGGCAAGGCGTTCGTGCCGATGCTGATGGGCTTTGGCTGTACCGTCCCCTCAGTGATGGCGACCCGTACCCTCAACTCCGAGCGGGAGCGGCTGATGACCTCCGCCATGGCCCCCTTCATGTCGTGCGGTGCCCGTCTGCCGGTTTACGCCCTGTTTGCGGTGGCCTTCTTCCCTGAATCAGGCCAGAACCTGGTGTTCGGTCTCTACCTCATCGGCATTCTGGTGGCGGTGCTCACCGGCCTGTTGCTGCGCAGCACCCTGCTGCCGGGCAAGAGCGACTCCATGCTGATGGAGATGCCGGATTACGAGTGGCCGCGTCCGGTCAACGTTGCCATCAAGACCTGGCAGAAGCTCAAATCCTTCGTCTTTGGCGCCGGTAAAACCATCGTGCTGGTGGTCGCCGTGCTGAGCGTGCTCAACTCCCTGGGGACCGATGGCAGCTTTGGCCATCAGGAGCAGGAGAGCTCGGTCCTGAGCAAAATCAGCCAGGCGGTGACCCCGGTGCTGCACCCCATCGGTGTACGCGATGACAACTGGCAGGCCACGGTCGGCATCGTCACCGGTATCTTCGCCAAAGAGGCGGTGGTCGGAACCCTCAACAGCCTCTACGCCGGTGGTGGCGCAGAGGAAGAGAAAGGCGAGTTCTCCCTTGTCGCCAGCTTCCACGAAGCGGTGGATGCCGTAGCGACCAATCTGGCCGAGATCAACCCGACCGACCCCATGGGCCTTGCGGTGGGCAATCTCGACGACCAGAAGGCGGCTGCCGAGGAGCAGGAGGTAGATGTTTCCACCTACGGCAACATGCAGACCCACTTCGACGGTGCGGCCGGTGCGTTTGCCTACCTCTTGTTCGTGCTGCTCTACATGCCCTGCGCCGCCGCCATGGGTGCCCTGGTGCGCGAGACCGGCCGCCAGTGGGCGCTCTTTACCGCCGCTTGGTGCAACTACATGGCCTTTATGTGCGCCACCGTCTTCTATCAGCTGGCCACCTTCGCCGCTCACCCCGAGCAGAGCCTGTTCTGGGTAGCGAGCTACGGCCTCTCCCTGCTGCTGCTCTGGTGGGCCGGTCGCCGTCACGGTGACATCGTCGCCCGCAAGGTGGTGACATTATGATCCTGCGCGAGCTGGGGGATTACCTCGCCGCGCAGCAGAAGGTGAGCCGGCGCGAGCTGGCTCGCCACTTCCACACCTCGGAAGATGCGGTGGAGGCCATGCTCGGCGTCTGGATGCGCAAGGGGCGGGTCATCAAGCGCGAGAGCCGGGTCTGTGGCGGCAGCTGCTGCGGCAAGAGCGAGGAGGTGATGTTCGAGTGGTGTGCCCCGGGCCAGATTGGGTTCAAGATCCGCTAAACGACCACCAAACCTCATCACCAAACATCGAACAATAAAAAACGGCAGATCCTGCACAAGGGTCTGCCGTTTTTATTGCTGAAAACAGGCGGGATCAGGCGCTCTGGCGAGCCTCGCTCAGCAGTGCCAGCGCCGGTTGGGCGTTGTCCGGCATCAGCCGGTAGGCCTTGTGGTGTTTGACCAGGGTGGTTTTCTTGTTGCCCTGGCTCAGCAGCAGACCGTGCTTGAAGGCTGCCTCGGCCAATACCTTCTCGTCACCGCGCACGTAGAGGGTGAGGGGCTTGACCAGCTCACCGCCCTCGATATGGCCTGCATACTCGCTGTGGCTTACCACCAGACTCGCCTGACCGCCCGATTGCAGGCGCAGCTTGGCATTCACCTCACTCTCGGTCAGCACCAGCCAGCCTGCCGCTGCCAGCTCCTCCAGCAGCGCCGCCAGCTTGGCTCCCAGCTGCTGCGGATTGGTCATGGCACACTGGTACTGAAAAGCGATGCGCTCCAGTAGCCCCTTGAGATCGGCACCCGCACCCAGGGTACGGCCAAGCTGCACCCAAGCTTTCAAATCTTCCATCACCAGACGAGAGAAGCGCTTCTCCTTGAGGGAGTCGGCCATCCAGGTGCAGAGAAAGTGGCTCTCTTGCGCCGGAGTGCGCTTGCCCGCCTTTTGCTCGGCGGTGCGGGCCAGTTCGGCCAGGCTCTGGGTGGCCATCTCGAACAGGGCCTGATTGTAGGTCGGAGAGGTCATAAGCAATCCTTGAGTTGACCACCAGCGGTCAACACCGATGACAGAGATGGCAAAGGCGCCAGTGGCGCCTTTGCGGTTCAATAGAGCAACTGCCCGCCTTATTTCGGCTGACGGGGCTTCTTGGCGGCGGCCAGGCGCTTGAGGCGCTGACCCTGCAGCTTGGCTTCGGCCATCACCTGGGCCACGGCGTTATCTTCACGCTGCGGGCGCTTGCCGAAGCGACGACGCTCCTGCAACTGCTTGATCAGCTCGTCACGGCTGCTCACTTCGTAGCCCGGCACCATGATGCGGCGGATCTTCTGGCCGATCAGGGCCTCGATCTCCAGCAGGGTGCGCTCCTCTTCACGGCTGACGAAGGAGATGGCCATGCCGCGCTTGCCGGCACGACCGGTACGGCCGATGCGGTGCACGTAATCTTCCGCCAGGAACGGCAGATCATAGTTGACCACGTATTCCAGATCCGGAATGTCCAGACCACGGGCGGCCACTTCGGTGGCGACCAGTACCCGTACCTTGCCTTCCATGAATTCGCGCAGGGCGCGGCGACGGTTGCCCTGGGCCTTCTCGCCATGGACCACGGCGGACTTGATGCCGTCGAGGTTCAGCTCCTCGACCAGCACATCACAGCTCTCGCGGGTACTGGCAAACACCAGCACCTGCTGCCAGTTCTGCTTGCCAATCAGCTCGGAGAGCAGCTCGCGTTTGCGCTTTTGCTCGACCGGATAGACGGTGTGACTGACGGTGTCGGCAGTGGAGTTCTGCTTGTTGACGCTGACGATCTGCGGTCTGTCCAGCATCAGGTTGGCCAGTTTCTTCACCCCTTCGGAGAAGGTGGCGGAGAACAGCAGGTTCTGACGGGTCTTGTTGACCGCTTGCAGGATCTTCTGCACATCGGCGCTGAAGCCCATGTCGAGGATGCGATCCGCTTCATCCAGCACCAGACACTCGACGCCGGAGAGGCTGAGGTTGCAGGCGGTGAGGTGCTCCAGCAGACGGCCCGGGGTGGCCACAATGATGTGGGCGCCCGCTTTGAGCTTCTTGGCCTGCACGTCCTGCTTGCCACCGCCGACGATGGTGATGGTGGTGATATCGAGATATTTGGCGAAGTCATTGATGTTGCTCGCCACCTGAGCCGCCAGCTCGCGGGTCGGGGTCAGGATCAGCACCCGGGCGTTGGAAGGTTGGGCCGGTGCCGGATTGTCTACCAGACGCTGCAAGATGGGCAGGGCGAAGGCGGCGGTCTTGCCGGTACCGGTCTGGGCGCTGGCCAGCACATCGCGGCCACGGCGAATGGCCGGGATCGCCTGTTGCTGCACAGGGGTCATCTCCTGATAACCGC
Organism: Aeromonas sp. ZOR0001; assembly: GCF_000801015.1. NCBI lineage: Bacteria > Pseudomonadati > Pseudomonadota > Gammaproteobacteria > Aeromonadales > Aeromonadaceae > Aeromonas > Aeromonas sp. ZOR0001. Next base: position 26,574 of record NZ_JRJY01000120.1, read on the forward strand.
AATCTGAGACAGCACGCAAAATCTCGGGGGCAAAATCGAACGATTCAAATCTCATAATGGGTTCCTGTGTTCCAGCTGGGCTGTGTTTGGCTTGGTTAGCTCGGCATGAGCGAGACGGAGGTTGTAACCACCGACGGCTGCGCCTGACATCAAGTCAGAGAGTGAGCCGGAAAATGGCGGGCGCGAAGTGTAACAGATAGACGTCACAAATTCTGCCTCAAATGGTTGGAGTTTTTCGCGTAGCGGCTGCTCTGTGTCGCAGCCATCGCACGCCACTGCAGCAGTTCTCTGCACCGATGTTGGGAGCGTATGAGCGGCTGGTGAGCGTGCATAGAAAATCAGCCCCGCATTGGCGGGGCTGATTGTGAAAGCGCATCATGGCCTTGGCCGGTCGGATCAGACCGCCAGATAGTCCATGATCCCTTCGGCCGCTTTGCGTCCTTCGTAGATGGCGGTGACCACCAGATCGGAGCCACGTACCGCATCGCCACCGGCAAACACCTTGGGGTTGCTGGTCTGGAAGGCATATTCCGCTTGCTCGCGCGCCTTGATGCGATCCCGGTTGTCGAGCTCGATGCCGAACTCCGCCATCCAGGGTTGGGGGTTGGGCTGGAAGCCAAACGCCATTACCACCGCATCGGCGGCCAGCACCTGCTCGGAGCCCTCGATAACCACCGGATTGCGGCGGCCATTGGCATCGGGTTCACCCAGCTCGGTGCTCACCACCTTGATGCCGACGGTGCGACCGCTGGCATCCAGCTCGACCGCCACCGGTTGCAGGTTGAACATGAACTCAACCCCCTCCTCGCGGGCGTTTTTCACCTCCCGCTTGGAGCCCGGCATGTTCTCCTCGTCGCGGCGATAGGCGCAGATCACCTTGGCGGCTCCCTGACGGATGGCGGTACGCACGCAGTCCATGGCGGTATCACCACCGCCCAGCACCACCACCTGTTTGCCGGCGAAGTCGATGTAGTCGGCTTGCGCCTTCTCGAACCCCAGCAAGCGGTTGGCGTTGGCGATGAGGTAGGGTAGGGCGTCATAGACGCCCGGCGCCTCTTCGTTGGCAAAGCCGCCCTTCATGTACTTGTAGGTGCCGACCCCGAGGAAGATCGCATCGAACTCGCCGAGCAGGTCGGCAAAGGTGATGTCCTTGCCAACTTCGGTCTCGAGACGAAACTCCACGCCCATTCCCTGGAAGATCTCGCGGCGACGCTGCATCACCTCTTTTTCCAGCTTGAAGGAGGGGATGCCGAAGGTGAGCAGGCCACCGATCTCCGGATACTTGTCAAACACTACCGGGGTGACGCCATTGCGTGCCAGCACGTCGGCACAGGCCAGCCCCGCCGGGCCGGCACCAATGACGGCGACCCGCTTGCCGGTCTTGACCACGTTCGAGAGATCGGGCTTCCAGCCCATCTCGAACGCCTTGTCGGTAATGTACTTTTCGATGTTGCCGATGGTCACCGCGCCGAAGCGATCGTTGAGGGTGCAGGAGCCCTCGCACAGACGATCCTGCGGGCAGACCCGACCACACACTTCCGGCAGGCTGTTGGTCTGGTGGGAGAGCTCCACCGCCTCCAGAATGCGCCCCTCTTTGGCCAGTTTCAGCCAGTTGGGGATGTAGTTGTGGACCGGACACTTCCACTCGCAATAGGGGTTGCCGCACTCGAGGCAGCGATCTGCCTGCATCTCGACCTGAGGCTTGTTGAAAGACTCGTAGATCTCCACAAACTGGATCTTGCGGATCTTGAGCGGTTTCTTGGGCGGGTCGACCCGCTGGACATCGATAAACTGAAATACGTTCTGGCTCATAGGGTTCCCTCCTTATTGCGCCTGGATTCTGAGTTCTGCACTGGAACGGCTGGTGTGACCCAGCAGCGATTTCACGTCGCTGGACTTGGGTTTGATCAGCCTGAACTTGGGCACATAGGAGTCGAAGTTGGCCAGGATCTCCTCGGCGCGCGAGCTGCCGGTCTCATTGAGGTGCGCCGTGATGATGCCGCGCAGGTGCTCCTGATGGATGGCGAGATCCGCCACGTCCAGCAGTTCCACCAGCTCGGGGTTAGTGCGCTTGGCGAAGTTGCCGCACTCGTCGAGCACGTAGGCAAAGCCGCCGGTCATGCCCGCCGCGAAGTTGACGCCGGTCTGACCCAGTACGGTGACGATGCCGCCGGTCATGTATTCACAACCGTTGTCGCCAATTCCCTCGACTACCGCCAGGGCACCTGAGTTGCGCACCGCGAAACGCTCGCCAGCAGTGCCTGCGGCGTAGAGTTTGCCGCCGGTAGCGCCGTAGAGGCAGGTGTTGCCGATGATGGCTGCTTCGTGGGATTTGAACGCCACGCCGACATGGGGCTTGATCACCAGCTTGCCGCCGGTCATCCCCTTGCCCACATAGTCGTTGGCGTCACCGGTGAGGATCATCTCAAGGCCGCCAGCGTTCCAGACGCCGAAGCTCTGGCCTGCGGTGCCGTTGAAGTGCACCTTGACCGGATCCGCAGCCATACCCTGGTTGCCGTGCCGCTTGACGATTTCGCCGGACAGACGCGCACCCACCGAGCGGTCGGTGTTGCGAATGTCGTAGCGGAACTCGCCGCCGCTGGCGGTCTCGACCGCTTCCAGCAGATCTTCCACCATTTTCAGGTTGAGCGGTCCCTTGTCGAAGGTGGGGTTGTGCTGCTGGCTGAACAGGCTGGAGCCTGCCGGCGCCACCGGGCGGGCCAGAATGCCGGAGAGATCCAGCTTGGCCTGACGGGCGGTGAGGCCGGGCAGGGCTTCCAGCAGGTCGGTGCGGCCAATCAGGTCGGTCAGCTGGGTGACGCCGAGCTGAGCCATCAGCTCGCGGGTCTCTTCGGCGATGAACTTGAAGTAGTTCATCACCATCTCCGGCAGGCCGGTGAAGTGCTCGCGACGCAGCTTCTCATCCTGAGTGGCTACGCCGGTGGCGCAGTTGTTCAGGTGGCAAATACGCAGGTATTTGCAACCGAGCGCCACCATGGGGCCGGTGCCAAAACCGAAGCTCTCGGCGCCGAGGATGGCCGCCTTGATGATGTCCAGACCGGTCTTGAGGCCACCATCCACCTGCAGCCGCACCTTGTGGCGCAGACCGTTGGCGACCAGCGCCTGTTGGGTCTCGGCCAGACCCAGCTCCCACGGGGAGCCGGCATATTTGACCGAGGTGAGGGGGCTCGCGCCGGTGCCGCCGTCATAACCGGAGATGGTGATGAAGTCGGCATAGGCCTTGGCCACGCCGCAGGCGATGGTGCCAACGCCCGGCTCGGAGACCAGTTTCACCGACACCAGACAGCTCGGGTTGATCTGCTTGATGTCGAAGATGAGCTGGGCCAGATCCTCGATGGAGTAGATGTCGTGGTGCGGCGGCGGTGAAATCAGGGTCACGCCAGGCACGGAATAACGCAGCTGGGCGATCTGCGCGGTGACCTTGTCACCGGGCAGCTGGCCACCCTCGCCGGGCTTGGCCCCCTGCGCCACCTTGATCTGCACCACATCGGCGTTCATCAGGTAGTGAGGGGTGACGCCAAAGCGACCGGAAGCCACCTGCTTGATGCGGGAGTTCTTCTCGGTCCCGAAGCGCTTGGGATCCTCGCCCCCTTCACCGGAGTTGCTCTGACCGCCAAGGCGGTTCATGGCGACAGCCAGCGCCTCGTGGGCCTCAGGGCCGAGGGCGCCGATGGACATGGCGGCGGAGTCAAAGCGGGGGAACAGCTTGTCGGCCGGCTCAACCTGATCCAGTGCGACCGGATTGTCGACCTTCTTCAGGGCCAACAGGTCACGCAAGGTAGAGACCGGGCGTTCGTTGACCAGATGGGCGTACTCCTTGTAATCGGCATAGTTGCCGGAGCGCACCGCGGTTTGCAGGGTCTGCACCACATCCGGGTTGTAGGTGTGGTACTCGCCGCCGTGGACGAACTTGAGCAGGCCGCCGTGGGCGAGGGGCTTGCGGGCCAGCCAGGCCTGACGGGCCAGCTTGAGCTGATCCTGCTGGATGTCTGCAAAGTCGGCGCCCTGAATACGGCTCGACACGCCACGGAAACAGGTCTCGACCACGGCTTTGGCCAGACCGACTGCTTCAAACAGTTGGGAGCAGCGGTAGCTGGCGACCGTGCTGATGCCCATCTTGGACATCACCTTGTAGAGCCCCTTGTTGATGCCGTTGCGGTAGTTGACCATCGCCTGGCGCAGGGGCATGGCGAGCACCCCCTCTTCAACCTGTTTGGCCAGGGTTTCGTAGGCCAGATAGGGGTAGATGGCGGTCGCGCCAAAGCCCAGCAACACCGAGAAGTGGTGCGGATCGCGCACGCTCGCGGTCTCCACCAGAATGTTGGCGTCACAGCGCAGGTTGTTGTCCACCAGAGTACGCTGCACCGCACCCACCGCCATGGCGGCCGGGATGGGTAGGGTATCGATGCTGATGTCGCGATCCGACAGCACCAGCAGCACGGTACCGCTCCTGGCGGCAGCCTTGGCCTCCTCGCAGATGCGCAGGATGGCGGCCTCCAGTCCCTCTTCGGGCTTGAAGTTGAGGCTGATCACCTTGTGCCGGTAGTACTCTCCCTCCAGTGCCAGCAGCTGGTGGAAGTCGGAGTAGAGCAGGATCGGTGACTGGAACAGCACCCGGTGGGCGTGGCCGAAGGTCTCGTTGAAGACGTTCTGCTCGCGACCGATACAGGTGGCGAGCGACATCACGTGATTCTCCCGCAGCGGATCGATGGGCGGGTTGGTCACCTGCGCAAACATCTGGCGGAAGTAGTCATAAAGGGTGCGAGCGCTGGAAGAGAGCACTGCCATCGGGGTGTCATCCCCCATGGAGCCCACCGCTTCCTGACCATTTTCACCGAGAACCCGGATGATCTGGTCCAGCTCCTCGAAGGAGTAGCCAAACAGCTTCTGATAGGTTTTCAGCTGCTCATCGGAGAACTCGCGGCTACCGGTCTGGCTGTCGTCCATCTGCTCGAAGGGAACCAGCCGGCGGCAATGTTTGTCCATCCACTGTTTGTAGGTGTGGCGGCTCTTGAGATCGTCATCGATCTCGAAGCTGGTCCACACCTTGCCGTTGCTGGTATCGACCACGAACAGCTCGCCCGGGCCGACCCGGCCCTTCTCCAGTACTTCGTCCGGGGTGTAGTCCCAGGTGCCAACTTCGGAGGCGAGGGTGATGAACTTGTCCTTGGTGATGACGTAGCGGGCCGGACGCAGGCCGTTTCTGTCAAGCGCGCAGGTGGCGTAGCGGCCATCGGTCATGACGATACCGGCCGGGCCATCCCACGGCTCCATGTGCATGGAGTTGAAGTCGTAGAAGGCGCGCAGGTCGTCATCCATGTTCGGGTGCTTTTGCCATGCTGGCGGGATCAACAGGCGCATGGCGCGGAACAGGTCCATGCCACCGGCGAGGAAGAGATCCAGCATGTTGTCGAGGCTGGAGGAGTCAGAGCCGGTGGTGTTGACAAAGGGAGCCGCTTCCTGCAAATCGGGGATCAGCGGCGTCGCAAACTTGTAGCTGCGTGCCTTGGCCCACTGGCGGTTGCCGGCGATGGTGTTGATCTCGCCGTTGTGGGCCAGATAGCGGAACGGCTGGGCCAGCGGCCAGCGCGGGCTGGTGTTGGTGGAGAAACGCTGGTGGAAGACGCAGATGGCCGCCTGCATACGGATGTCGGCGAGATCCAGATAGAAGCGCGGCAAGTCCACCGGCATGCACAGCCCTTTATAGACGGTGACCAGGTTGGAGAGGCTGACCACATAGAAGTAGTCGTCGTTGACGCGCTTTTCGATGCGGCGACGCACGATATAGAGGCGGCGCTCGAGATCCTTGTCGACCCAGCCGGGCGGGGCGTTGACAAAGACCTGTTCAATGCTGGGCAGGGAGGCTTTGGCAATGGTACCCAGTACGTTGGTATCGACAGGCACCTTGCGCCAGCCGACCAGACTCAGGGTCTCTTTTTCCAGCTCCTCGTCGATGATGTCGCGAGTTGCCTGGGCCAATACGGGGTCAGGGTTGAGAAACAGCATGCCGACCGCATAGTTGCGGCCAAGGTGCCATCCCTTCTCCTCGGCGACAGCTCTGAAGAAGCTGTCGGGTTTTTGCAGCAACAGGCCGCAACCGTCGCCGGTCTTGCCATCGGCGGAGATCCCGCCGCGGTGCTGCATGCGAGCCAATGCTGACATCGCGAGACGGACAAGCTTGTGGCTGGCTTCCCCTTCCATGTGGGCCAACAGGCCGAAGCCACAGTTATCCCTCTCCAGCTTTGGATCATATAGTGACATTGCATTTCTCCCTTGCTCGGCCTTGCATCGCACAGTTATCGTCTGACTGCATAAATTGCGACTGGCTCTTGTGGTTCCGTCTGCCTGACGTGGCGAATCTCCAAACTAATGGGATTTTCGGACGAGGTCAATCGCAGGTCAGGTTTGTTGTCCCAGTTACATTTGCATAACAAAGTGTCGGATTTTAGGTTGTAAACGAGATTAATCACATGATTGCTCTGTGTAAACTGTTATTTTTAGTTAAATGTATCGCCGTTGTGGGGTTCGCTGGTGTACTTAGCGACCGGGGGCGAATGTAGTAATTTTACCAACCAAGCGTTACCGACAGCGGAAGGGATCACATTTTCAATATCGCGGGCTTGCAATTGTGTGGTGTCGGGACTCTTTGAATTTTTCATTGTCCAACAGTAGGTTATCAGGTCTTATCTTCATACGGTCGTTTATTGTTGAAATCATCAACTACCTGAAAAACTCTTTATTTTGCGCATTTTCTCTATATTTATTCAAAATTGACCGGGTATTTATATGTTTTACCCTCTCAGCTAGCTTGATCCAGCTCAGCCCCTGTTTTGTGCAAGCTCGTACAATGGCGCTCCTTTAGCGGAGGTGTCATGCAGTTACACGAACTCGTCAATACATTTGGTCAGGATCTCAAGCAGCGTCACGGCCAGAAGATCCACAAACTCTCCATCCACGGCGCCTTCACTTGCCCGAACCGGGACGGCACCCTGGGCCGCGGTGGTTGCACCTTCTGCAACGTATCCTCCTTCGCCGACGAGTCGGCCCAGCAACTATCAGTGGTGCAACAACTGTTGGCCCGGCGGGACGAAGTCACCCGTGCCAAGCGCTATCTTGCCTACTTTCAGGCCTATACCAGCACCTATGCCGAGGTAGAGTATCTGCAACGGATGTATGAAGAGGCGCTGTCGGTGAGCGACATGGTGGGGCTTTGTGTCGGCACTCGTCCCGATTGCGTGCCGGATGCGGTGCTTGATCTGCTGGCAGGCTATCAGGCCCGGGGTTACGAGGTATGGCTGGAGCTCGGGCTGCAAAGTGCCAACGACAAGACGCTACAACGGATCAATCGTGGCCACGGTTATGCCGCCTATGAGGATGCAGTAAGACGTGCCCATCTGCGTGGGATCAAGGTATGTGCTCATCTGATCGTCGGCCTGCCGGGCGAGGTGCCGATGGACAGCCTCGATACCCTGCATCGCATCGTGGAGACCGGCGTGGAGGGTATCAAGCTGCATCCACTTCATGTGGTTGAAGGCAGTACCCTTGGCAAGGCGTGGCAGGCGGGGCGGCTGGAGGTCTTGACGCTGGAGCAGTATGTGGAAGCCGCTGTCGCCATGATCCAGAACACACCACCCGAGGTGGTATATCACCGTATTTCGGCCTCAGCTCGCCGTCCGACTCTGCTGGCGCCGGTCTGGTGTGAAAATCGTTGGACGGCCATGGCGGACATTGCCAAAGCACTCTCATTGAGCGGTCCGCAAGGCCACGCGTTGGGAAGCCCCTTTATACTTCCTGACCTATAATTGAGTGTAAAGTTATTATTTCACGTAAAACATAGGGTTATATAAAAAGTTCATACCCTAAACTATAGTTTTGGTACGTGCCGGTTGATATCATGGTGCGCCATAATAAATGTCATTATCAATTAACGTCGACATGTCCCCTGCTTACAGTGCTAGCATGGCGCTGGTGAACCGATCTTTTACCCATAACGCACCATGCCGCCATTGTTGCCATGCAGGGGAATATAGGATGAGTGTCGCGATCTATCTGGGCAGGTTTATCCCCTGATCAGGCTCATCGGCGGGAAGACCACCCGGTTTTAGCGTGACTATTGCAGGAAAATATGAGCGTTCAACGCTCGTATCGACCTCATTTATGCAGTGACAGGATGCTATGCAAGCAGAAACAAGTCGTATTGATGAGTTATTGGAGTGTCTGGTCTTCTTGACCCGCTTTTATGGTGTGCCCAACAGCCAGGATGCCCTGACGACCGGGTTGCCACTGGTCTCCGGACGCCTGACTACCGCACTCTTTTGCCGTGCTGCCGAGCGGGGTGGGTTATCCGCCCGTGAAGTGATCCAGCCACTGGCCGACATCTCTCCCTTGCTGCTGCCTTGCGTATTGCAGATGCGCAGTGGTGGCGCCTGCATTCTGCTGGAGTGGAACGAAGATCGCAGCCAGGGGAAAGTGATCTTCCCGCAGGCTGGCGATGCCGCGCAATGGCTGACTGCAGCCCAGTTGGGCGATGAGTATCTGGGCCGCCTCTTCTATGTGAAGAAGCAGTTCAAGTTTGACGAACGCTCGCCCAAGGTGCTGGAAACCCGTGATGGCCACTGGTTCTGGAGCACCTTGTTCGAGTCCCGCGGTATCTATCGCGATGTGCTGATCGCCTCCATTCTGATCAACCTGTTTGCGATAGCCAGCCCGCTATTCACCATGAACGTCTATGACAAGATTGTGCCCAATCTGGCGTTTGATTCGCTCTGGGTGCTGGCGGTGGGGGCCATGGTGGTCTTTACCTTCGACTTTGTAATGCGGCAGTTGCGCAGTTACTTTATCGATATTGCCGGGAAAAAGTCCGATGTGCTGCTGTCGGCCAAGATTTTCGCCAAGGTGATGGGCATGCGGATGGAGTCCCGTCCCGCTTCCACCGGCGCATTCGCGAAACATCTGCAGGAATTTGAATCGGTGCGGGAGTTTTTTACTTCCGCGACGGTTTCAACTCTTATCGATCTGCCCTTTGCCGTCTTCTTCCTCTTTATTATCTGGATGTTTGCCGGTGTGATGGTGGTGGTGCCCATCGTGGCCATGCTGATCCTGATCGCCTACAGCTTTTATATCCAGGAACCCCTCAAAAAATCCATTGAAGAGGGCTCACGCCTAGCATCCCAGAAAAACGCCAACCTGATAGAAAGTATTTCCGGGCTGGAAACCGTCAAGATTTTTGGCGCAGAGAGCATGTTCCAGCATCGCTGGGAACAGGCCGTCTCCCATATTTCCACCTGGGGTGTACAAACCCGCCGTATTACCAACTCCATGTCCTCGCTGGCCAGTTATATTCAACAGGTGGTGACGGTCGGTCTGGTGATCGTCGGGGTTTACCAGATATCCGAGGGTAATGTGACCATGGGGGGGATGATCGCAGCCGTGATGCTATCCAGCCGTGCCATCGCGCCCATGGTGCAACTCTCTGTGCTCTCGACCCGCTATAACCAGGCCAAGTCTGCACTGGATATTTTGGAAAAAATCATGCAAACCCCGGGTGAGCAGGAGGAGGGCAAGCAATATATTCATCATCCGGTGATTTCCGGTCGAATTGAATTTGAAAATGTCTCTTTCAAATATCCGGGAATGGAAACCTGCACCCTGCACAATATTAATTTGCGCATTCAACCGGGCGAAAAGGTGGCAATTATCGGCCGGATTGGGGCGGGCAAAACTACCCTCGAGAAATTGCTGATGGGGCTGTATCGGCCGACTGATGGCTCGGTGCGTATCGATGGGTTTGAGCTGGATCAGTTGCCGCCTTCGGTGATCCGCCGCAATATCGGCTGTGTCCCGCAAGATGTCATCCTCTTCTTTGGTTCGGTGCGAGACAACATTATGCTGGGCAATCCGCTGGTGGATGACGTGAGGGTCTTGCGCGCCGCCAAGCGGGCAGGCGTTACCCATTTTACCAACCGGGATCCCAACGGGCTGGATCGGCAGATCGGCGAAGGGGGCCGCCAGCTCTCCGGTGGTCAGCGTCAGGCGATCCTATTGGCGCGCGCCCTGCTCAATGATCCTCCCATTCTGGTGATGGATGAGCCTACATCCAACATGGACAACCAGTCCGAGATGCAGGTCAAACAGGAGCTCGCCAGATTGGGCCCGGAAACCACTTTGATCCTCATCACCCACAAAACCTCGATGCTGGATGTGGCATCTCGGGTGATCGTCATCGAACAGGGGCAGATAGTGGCTGATGGCCCCAAAGAGCTGGTGTTGCAGCAGTTGAAGGAAGGCAAGGTGCGTGTGCAGGAGGTGTCCCATGGTTAAGGGGCTCATGGGCTGGTTCAAACGCAGCCAAAAGGCGCCTTCTGACGATGTGTTGCCGGCACCCGAGCATCTGGAGTTTGTCGATGACGGCGCGGCAGCTGTGCTGCTGACCACGCCGACCGGAGCCCGCATCCTGTTGTGGTGCTGTTTCCTTTTTTTCATGAGTGCCATCGTCTGGGCGGCCTGGGCCGAGCTGGATGAAGTCACCGTAGGTCAGGGCAAGGTTATTCCATCCCGTCAGCTGCAGGTGATCCAGAACCTGGAAGGGGGGATCGTCAAAGAGATCTTCGTCAAGGAGGGGGATATAGTCGAGAAGGGGCAGCCGCTGCTGCGCATCGATGACACCCGTTTCCGTTCCGATTTTAGGGAACGGGAGCAGGAGGTGGTCACCCTGAAAGGGGATGTGGCCCGCCTGCGTGCCGAGATGGCCAGTGTCGAGGTGAAAAGCGATCCCGCGCTGGGATGGCGTGAACAAGTAGTAGTGGGGGAGGCACCTATCCAGTTCCCCGATGGTTATGAAACCGTCTTTGCCGAATATGCCAACCGTGAGCGTTCGGTGCAGCGGGATCGTCTGAATAACCTGAAGAATCAGCTCTATATTCTTGGTCAGCAGATCGAGCAGAAAGAGCAGGAACTGATCGAACTGAATGCCAAAATCCGCACCGTGAACCGCAGTGTGGATCTGGCCAAACAAGAGCTCAATATCAGCCGTCCGCTGGCGAAAGAGGGTATAGTGCCTCAAGTGGAGCTAATCAAGCTGGAGCGGCAGGTTAACGAGATGCAGGGGGAGCTGGAGAGCAACCGTCTGCTTATTCCAAAACTCAATTCGGTGTTGCGTGAGACCATCTCCAAGCGCAACGATATTGCGTTGAAGTTCAGGGCAGACTCCCAGACCGAGCTGAATGAGAAGCAGGGGCGGCTTGGTCAGTTGTCAGAGGGGCAGGTTGGCTTGCGAGACAGGGTTGACCGGACCAGCGTGATTGCACCGCTTAAAGGCACCATCAAGAAGCTCAAGATCAACACCCTGGGCGGCGTGGTTCAGCCCGGCATGGATTTGATGGAGATTGTGCCGCTGGAGGATACCTTGCTGGTTGAAGCCAAGGTGTCACCGAAAGATATCGCCTTCCTGCGACCGGGGCTGGATGCCATCGTCAAAATAACTGCCTATGACTTTACCATCTATGGAGGATTGCATGGCAAGGTTGAACAGATAAGTGCGGATTCGATCCAGGATGAGGAGGGGAACTCCTTTTATCTGGTTCGGGTACGGACAGAGAAGAGTTACTTGGGCGATGAGCTTAACGCACTTCCCATCATCCCCGGTATGTTAGCCAGTGCTGATATCATTACTGGTAAAAAAAGTGTCCTAGACTATTTGCTTAAGCCGATTTTACGGGCAAAGCAGTCGGCACTGAGAGAACGATAAGCCAACAATCTAAAAAACAAGACATGACTGGAGATAACATGAAAAAAACGATTGTTGCCATGCTGGTCAGTGGCTGTACCCTGATCCCGAGTTTGGGTCAGGCGCAGACTCTGGAAGAGTCGGTGGCACAGACACTTGCTACGCATCCCAAGATCAAGGAAGCGTTTGATCTTTATCAGGCACGGCTCTATCAACATGATGGCGCCAAGGGTGGCTATTATCCCACGATCGATCTGCGTGGTGGTGTAGGCTATGAAAAAACGGACAGCCCTACAACTCGTGCTCCTGGGTTCAGGGGCGATGATTCACTGACGCGTAAAGAAGCCGGACTCAGTCTGCGGCAAATGTTGTTCGATGGTTTTGATGTCAGCAACAACGTCTCCCGAACCGAAGCTGAAGCCAATGCCCAGCGTCTGGCGATGATCTCCGAAGCAGAAAATACCGCGCTGCGGGTGGCTGAGGTCTACCTCAATATGCTCCGTCAGCAGGAGATCCTGGAACTCTCCAAACAGAACCTGGAAACCCACGAGCAGATCCGCAGCGACATCAGCAAGCGGACTGATTCAGGGCTGGGCTCTACCGCAGACCAGACCCAGATCGATGGTCGTGTTGCCCGGGCCTATTCAAATCAGGCGGCTGCCGAAAACAACTATCGCGATGCAGAGAGTGAATTTATTCGTGTCGTGAACGAGGTACCAAAAGATCTGGTACAGCCGGTTCCCAATACCGAGCTTATCCCGACCAGCCTCGATACTGCCCTGAAAACGGCGACCGAAGTTCATCCGACCCTGCTCTCTTCCCTGCAGGATATCGAAGCGGCCAAGTATCAGCATGAGGGGGCCAAATCCGGTTTCTACCCGAATGTGACATTCGAGGTCGATCAGAACTGGAATGAGGATGTCGATGCGGGCAAAGGGCGTAACGATGATCTGACCGCCATGGTGCGGATGCGTTACAACCTGTTCCGTGGCGGTTCTGATGTGGCAGAGAGCAATGCAACGTCGGCGCTCTACTCGCAGGCGAAAGACATTCATTTGAATGCGTTCCGCCAAGTAGAGGAAGGCACTCGTCTGGCCTGGAACGCGAAAGAGTCGCTGGCCAAGCAAAAGACCTTCCTGAAAGAGCATGTTGACGCCAGCTATGACACCGTACAGGCGTACAAGAAGCAGTTTGGGTTGGGTCAACGGACATTGCTGGACGTTTTGAACACCGAGAACGAATTGTTCGAGGCGCGTCGCAGCTACATCACTGCCGAATATGATGCGCTGCTGGCGGACTATCGCATTCTCAACGCGACAGGCAGCCTGCTCAATGCATTTAGCGTCAAACAACCCGCTGAATGGCAGGCCAAGCAATAACCGTTTGCCCATGATCCTATCGGGATGATGAACGCCAACATGGTGACTACCTCTGGTAGTCACCATGTTTGGCTAAAGCTGATGGTTGTAAGGGGTTGAGGAGTGCAGCAGCAATAATGCAGCAGGTATATGACGTGACACTCCAGTGCGATAGCGGTGGCAGATGGTGTTATCTCCTCAATGAATGGAGATACCGATCGCTACGTGCTCTGCGCCACTCCTTATGGATCCTGCTGTTACCCTTTTCACTTCTGCTCTGTGCCAGTCAGCCTCTGCCACAGGAAGATCTCAACTTGATCAAGCGGGCGGAGCAGACCTATGGCGCCAGAGCCGGCAAGCGTGTAACCAGTTGGCGTATGCTGGTCATGGAGACGAAGGGCAGAGCACTGAGCGAAGAAAAAAAGCTCGAACGGGTAAATAATTTTTTCAATCGGATGCGTTTTATTGACGATATCAAGTTGTGGCGCAAAAAGGACTATTGGGCAACTCCGCTGGAATTTTTGGGGGCAGCCGGGGGAGACTGTGAAGATTTCAGTATCGCCAAATACTCTACGCTGCTCGAGCTTGGGATCCCGGATGATAAAATGCGGATGGTGTACGTCAAAGCTCTTGATTACAACCAGTTTCACATGGTGGTGGCATACTATGAGACCCCCTCTTCCGTTCCGGTTATTTTGGATAATTTGATAGGCTCGATTCGCCCTGCCACCCAGCGGCGTGATCTGGTGCCTATTTATAGCTTTAACGGTAGTCACTTGTGGTTGATGAAGGCGCGTGGCCAAGGGGAACTGGCTGGTCAATCATCCCGCTTGGGATTATGGAATGATTTACGCAATCGCATGACCTCGGGGCGATTGGCTCGGCCAGTGGTGAATTTGGATGATTAACCTATGACGCTCTATCGACAGTTATTAGCCACTATGTTGCTGCTGTTTGGATTGTTATTTGCGGCCACATACTGGGTGCAATTCAATTCAACCCGCAATTATCTGGCGCAGCAACAGGAAACAACGGTCATCAATACCGCAACCTCGTTGGGACTTGCGCTCACGCCCTATCTGGAAAACGGTGACAAGGTCGGTGCCGAATCGGTGATCCAGGCCATCTTTGACGGTGGTTATTATCGGATGGTTCGCCTGGATCTGCTGGCGTCAAAGGATGTCATCGAGCAGGAAAATACCACCAACATCCAGGGGGTGCCGCAATGGTTTGTGAATTTGGGACTGTTTCCCGAGGTATCCAACGAGTCAATTCTGACATCTGGCTGGCTGCAGCTTGGAAAATTAAAAGTGGTGGGTCACCCGGGCCAGGCTTATTACGAGTTGTGGCGGGGGATGAGCGAGTTGGCGAGCTGGTTTCTGGTCGGTTTCTTGATCACCACAATTCTGTTGATGAGAGCACTGAACTACTTGCTCAAGCCACTCAAACAGATCTGTGAACAGGCCGTCGAGATCGAGCTGCACCATTTTGGTCATACGATCCCGGAGCCTAACACTCATGAATTGAAGCAGGTCGTACAGGCTATCAATACCCTATCTGGCAAGTTGGCGGTTCAGTTCAAAGAGCAAGCCGATGAGGCCGAAAAATTGCGTGAGCGGGTTTATGTTGATGCCGTGTCAGGCCTTGGCAACCGTGCCTATTTTGTGGGGCAGGTGAACGCATGGATTGCGGAGGCAGGCCAAGGTGGTGTCATGCTGGTTGCGGTCGACATGCTGGATGATATCTATCGCGATGAAGGCTTTGCTGCCCGCGACAACATGGTCAAATCGATCGCTCAGGCCTTGAAAGATCAATTAAAAGGGTGGGATGGCGCAGCCTTGGCACGGATCTCTGCGACCGAGTACGCGCTGCTCTGTCCAACCAATGATCTCACCCAGTTAAAAGAGTTGGCTGAAGTGATTAATAGCCGTATCGCCGATCTGGTGGTGAATCCTATGGACGAAGGTGGAGCGCTCTCCGTCATCGGCATTGCCGGTCGTGATGGTAGTGATGATCTCTCTGCCTTGTTGACCAAGGCAGATAATGCACTTGGCAAGGCGCGCAATGAACGGCGCGGTGCTGTGGTGATGGAAGGGGGGACCGAACAAGGTTTGATGGGGCGTTTGGCCTGGCGCGATCTGGTACAAGATGCTATTTCACGGCAACTTTGGCGCTTCAAAGCTCAACCGGCTTGCCGCTTTGATAATGGCGCAAGATTGCATGCCGAGCTGTTTGCCTCTATCTCCCGTAATGGTACAGATTATTTTGCCGGTCAGTTCTTGCCCGCGATTGAACAGTTCAAACTGGGTGGTGAGTTTGACCAGGCGGTTCTCGATGCCTGCGTTCCTTTATTGCAAAAGCAGTCTGATCTGGTGCTTGCGATCAACATCACTGCTGGCTCGCTCTGCTCGGATGAGTTTTTAACCTGGCTGACTCGCTATCTGACCGAGCATGCCGAGTTGAAAGAGCGGCTGCTATTCGAAATACCTGAAGTCGCCATCATGAAGCATAAAGATAACGTCGCTGCTTTAGTGGGCACTTTGCAGGCACATGGCTTCCAGTGGGGGGTTGACCACTATGGTCGTCACTTCCAGTCTCTGGGTTATCTGGAGGAGTTGTCGCCAGCATATGTCAAAGTCGACCATGGTTATACCAGCCAGGTTATGGAGCCAGGAGCAGATACCTCATTCCTGGCAGCAGTGTGCCGCGCCGCGCACAATGCCGGTGTGACCACCATTGCGACCCGTGTCGAAGATCAACATCAAGTGGAATTGCTCTCCAAGCTGCATATCGATGGTTATCAGGGGTTTGTTCATCCCGCCTTTCCGTTGTCTTGAGTAAAACGCTATAAAATGGCCCCGAATGGGGTCATTTTTATATATATCTATTCTCTTTTTTCTATCTTTATATAAACAAAGCACGCATGGTGTCGAATGGGTTTGCATCTAGTGCTCTGATTTATATGGAAAAATCAAATCTTTCGATTTTATTTTACGTTTTTGTTTGATATGCATACATTTTTGCAACGGAACGGAACGCAATCTCCTTCTACGGTATAGACATCAAGATCTGTCACCTTGGAGCAATGGATATGCGTACCCAAATTATCGACAAGACCGTAGTTGTTTCAGCCATCGAAGGGAATGTGGAGATTGTATTGGCTGATGGAAGCAGTCGCCCTTTGCAGAAAGGAGAAATACTCCAACCCGGCGCCAAGTTGACCATTGCGGATGATGCCAAGCTGGCACTCTCCCCATATGACGATACCCCTGCACAGAATTCACCCACGGCTTCCGAGTCGGTTGAACCAGGTCAACCGCAAGGGGCCTCGCCCACCGGCGGCGCCCCTTCCGATATCGCCGCCTTGCAGCAATCGATTTTGCAAGGTGTGGACCCGACTCAAAACTTTGAGGCTTCTGCTGCCGGTGGGGCACCAGCGGCCGGTGGTGGCGGTATTGGTGGGGTCGCTGGATCTAGTGGTAACGGTGGCTTTGTCACTATCGATCGAACCGGTGATGCCACGATCGCGGAGGCTGGGTTTGATACAACCTACGAAACAGCCCCTGCAATCGATCAAACTCAAGTGGCCGATTTAATCCTGCCAAACGAGCTGACAGACCTTGATGAGAGTATTGTTACCAACGAGGATTCTCCCATCAGTGGCAATCTTCTCGACAATAGCACCAACCCGGATGGTCCGACGGCGGCAGCGATCGTCTCTTATGACTGGGGCATCAACCTCGGTGTGCCTGCTGGCGTTGCTGCCACTATTACCGGTGTGGGCACGCTGATCATCAATCCGGATGGGAGTTATACCTTCACGCCAGCGCCTAACTATGATGGCGCCGTTCCCTCAGTGAATTATCAGGTGACGGATGGCCAGGACACAGTGACATCAACACTCGTTATCTCCATCACGCCAGTCGATGAAGAAGTGGATCTTGCTGGGCTGGATCGGGAAGGGGGAGAGGTGCTAGTCAGTGATGCCAATTTGGCGGATGGTTCAACCCCTGATGCGGCAGCGTTAACTCAAGGTGGCGTGTTTACCTTCAATGCCCCTGACGGTGTCCAGAGTTTGACGTTGGGCGGCGTTGCATTAATCACCAATGGCCAGTTCGGTGTATCGTTTCCCCAAACCATTATCAGCCCGTTGGGAAATGTCCTGACAATCACAGCCGTGACCTATAACCCGGTGACCGGTGCAGGGCAAGTCAGTTACAGCTATATCCTTGGTGATAATGAAAACCATACAAGACCAGCCAATGACACCTCCTTGAGCGAAAGCTTTAACGTCGTGCTAATCGATAGTGATGGTGATACGGCCAGCGATACCCTTGATGTCACCATTTTGGATGACACACCAGTTCTGGCTGATGGGGAGGAACAATCCGTGCGCGATTTGGTGCACGAAGATGCGCTGACCAGCGGTAACAGCGAAGGGACGGGTCAGAGTGTGAGCGCAACAGGGCTGGCTGGTACCCTTAATGCGCTGGTCAACTTTGGTGCCGATGGGGCCGGTAGCTTTGGTCTGGGCAGTGATGTCAGCAGTCTGGTAGGGCTGGGACTGACCAGTGGCGGTGTAGCGCTCAGCTACAGTGTGGCGGGCAATGTGCTGACAGCCAGTGCGGATGGTGTGCCGGTCTTTACCCTGACTGTGGGGGAAGATGGCAGCTATGGCTTTACCTTGAGTGGTCCGCTGGACCATCCGACAGCAGATGGTGATGACAGCGAGCAACTGGCTGGCTTGGGCATCGACTTCTCTGGTGTACTGACCGCCACCGATGGTGACGGAGACCCGCTGACAGATGGCTTCCCGGCAGGGAGTTTTACCATCAACGTGGAAGATGATGTGCCACGCGTGGCTATCAGCGTCAACAGCAGTGCGGTGGCGGGGCTTGATGAGAGTGGGGCCAGCGGTACCGCCACCCTTG
>NZ_JRJY01000167.1:0-2309 GCF_000801015.1 Aeromonas sp. ZOR0001
CGGCCGGTGGTTGGCGTTCATACGTCGCCATCGGCCCCTCTCTCCCCCTGTTTAAACGACACATTTTCAACCGACAACCAACCGACAGGTAATTGTGATGAAACAGAGATTGAAAGCGGTGGCGCTGGCCATCGGGTGCGCGCTCACCGTCGCCCCGGCCTGTGCCGAACCGGTACAACTGACGCCACTGGATAAAACCTTCACCCTGCAGGTGCTCGGCAGTGGTGGCCCCATCTCCGACGACCTGCGCGCCTCCTCCAGCGAGGTGATCTGGTGGAAGGGGAAATCCCGCATCCTGATCGATGCCGGTGGCGGCGTCTACCTGCGCTTCGGCCAGGCGGGGGCCAAGCTCGAAGAGGTCGATTTTATCGGCATCACCCACTTCCACACCGACCATGTGACCGACCTGCCCGCCCTGCTCAAGGGGGCCTACTTCTTCGAACGCAGCGATCCGCTGGATCTGGCGGGGCCAGAGGCCGGCTCGGCCTTTCCCAGCATGAGCGGCTACTTTGATGCCCTCTTCAACAAAGACAAGGGCGCTTATGCCTACCTGAGCGGCTTCAAGGATGGCACCGATGGCCTCTTCCCCATCACCTTGCACGATGTGCCCTACCAGAGTCCGCAGCCCCACACCGTTTATCAGCAGGATGGGCTGACCATCACCGCACTCGGCATCCCTCACGGTGACGTGCCCTGTCTGGCCTATCGCATCGAGAGCGCCGAGGGGAGCATCGTCATCTCGGCGGATCAGAACGGTTCCAACCCCGCCTTCCTCGATTTTGCCCGCGGCGCCGACATTCTGGTGATGCCGCTCGCCATCCATGAAGGGGCCGACCCGGTTTCGGCCTCGCTTCATGCCAAGCCATCTGTGGTAGCCAAGATTGCCGCCGAGGTGAACCCCAAGCTGCTGGTGCTCAACCACTGGATGGGGTTGGGGTTGAGCCGCAAGAGCGAGGCACTCGATATCGTCAAGTCACAGTTCCGCGGTCAGGTGATTGCCGCCCGCGATCTCTCCAGCTACCCCGTTTCATCCGTCAAGGAGTCCGCCCATGAGTAACCCAAGCAGCAACAAGACCAACAAACTGACCCTCTCCATCGCCATGACCAGCCTGATTGCCCTGACCCCGGGACTGGCGCTGGCGGCCACCCCGAGCGATGCGCCGGTCAAGGCCGCCCCCAGCGAACAGCACGGCGGCAAGTGCGCGGCGGGCAAGTGCGGCACCGAGAAGCGCTTTGAAAAGCAAGCCCTCGACAGTGATCCGCAGGGGCGGCTGGTGCGCGCCCGCGATGGCAAGTGTGGCGTGGCGGGAGAGGGGATTGATGGCGACAGAGCCAGCAAGAGCAGCAAGATGACGGAGGGGGTATGCGGCCAATAAGCTCCCGCAGTCGGGGGATCGGGCTGCGCCAGGAGCATCTGGATGCGCTCTGTTCCGGCCCCGTCCGCCCCGGCATCGACTTTCTCGAACTGGCGCCGGAGAACTGGATGGCCATCGGCGGCGCCAAGCGGGCGCAGCTGCATCAGCTTGCCGAGCGTTACCCGCTGGTGGCCCACGGTCTCAGCCTCTCCCTCGGCGATTGTCAGCCCCTCAATCGCACTTTGCTCAGCCAGATCCGCACCTTTCTGGACGAGTTCGGCATCGAGATCTACAGCGAGCACCTGAGCTTTTCCCGCGACCAGCAGGGGTATCTTTACGAGCTTTTACCGGTGCCGCGCCAGTGGGAGAACATCCCCTATCTGGCAGAGCGGATCGCGCAGGTGCAGGAGGCGCTGGCCCGCCCGCTGGTGCTGGAAAATATCTCCTACTACCACGGCTATGACCACGAGATGCCGGAGGAGGATTTTCTCGCCGAGCTGGTGGCGCGCAGCGGCTGCGAGCTGCTGCTCGATATCAACAACGTCTTTGTGAACAGCCGCAACCACGGTTACTGCCCCAAGCGGATGATTGCCGGGCTGCCGGGCAATGCGATCCGCTATTTCCATATCGCCGGTCATCTGGAAGAGGCGGATGGCACTTTATTGGATACCCATGGCAAACCGGTGTGCGAGGAGGTGGTGGCGCTGGCCCGTTATACGGTGCAGACCCATGGCCTGCGCCCCCTGCTGCTGGAGCGGGATCACCATTTGCCACCGCTGGCAGAGCTGGAGGCCGAGCTGGCGCGGGTGCACGGCGCCTGTTGCGAGGCGATCGACCATCAGGTGCGGGAGGTACGCTATGGATAGACGGTTATCACTGATCACTGCGCCCAAAACGGCGCCGCAGCGAATGCAGCAGCAGACCGCCTGGCTGGCGAGCCGGGTGCGGCTGCCA
>NZ_JRJY01000167.1:2435-3790 GCF_000801015.1 Aeromonas sp. ZOR0001
GTGGAGTCGGTGCTGGAGAGTGCTTTTCCGCTCACCCACGCTCACTGGGCGCCGGTGGACAGGTGGCAGCTGGTGGAGGGGTTTGTCATCGCGCACGGCGCCGAGGCCCCCGAGTTTCACCATATCGCCACCGAGTTTGTCCGCTATGTGCAGCATCGCCACAGTGAGGGCTCTCTCAACTGGCCCAGGCAGCGGCTGGCGTTGCTGGAGTACGAGTGGGCCTGCCTCTGTGTCGAGATTGATGAAGGGGTAGTGCCGCAAGTTATATCGGGGGTTGAGGTGACGGCGGAGAGTCCGCTCGGGCTCAATCCCACCCTGCAACTGCTTGAACTCCCCTTTGCCATCCGTCGCAGCGGCGTGGTGCCGACCCGGCAGGGCAAGCACTTCTATGGCCTGTTTCGCAGCCCGGAGCATCAGGTGGTGACCCAGCGGTTGCGCGAATGGGACGTGGCGCTGATCCAGTTGCTGCAACAGCAGCCGGGGATCACTCAAGCCGCGTTCCTGCAACAGGTACAACAGGTTCGCAGCGACTTTGATCTGACCGGGTGGGCACGCCATTTTCACCGACTGGGTCTGCTTACCCTGCCCGTTGGCGAGCGCCAGCCCGGCACCCCCTTGCCCCCATTTAGCAAACACCAAGGAGAATTCCCATGAACAACACCCTTATCCAGTGGTACGAGCGGGCGGTGGCCCAGTGCAAGCGGCTCGATTTTCTGGCCCTGCTGGCCATTCGCCTCTATCTCATTCCGGTCATCTATGTGGGGGCCCACTCCAAGGTGATGGGCTTTGCCGGCACGGTCGCCTGGTTTGGCGCCCCGGTCTCGGAAGGGGGGCTCAACCTGCCGTTCCCGACCCTGCTCGCCTTTCTGGCGGCGGGCACCGAGGTGCTGGGCTGCATCTGCATCGCCCTTGGCCTCTTTACCCGCATCATGGCCATTCCCACCATCTTCCTGATGAGCGTGGCGAGCGCCATGGTGCACTGGAAGCACGGCTGGGATGCCATCGCCACCGGCAGCATGGAGGCCACTGTGCGCCTCAACGGCTTTATCGAGTGGCTGGCCGCCAACTTCCCCGGTCGCTACAACTACATCACCGAGCTGGGTGATCCCGTGATGCTCAACAACGGGATGGAGTTTGCCGCCACCTACTTCGTGATGCTGCTGGTGCTGCTGGTTTACGGCGGGGGCCGTTACGTCAGCCTCGACTACTGGCTCAAACGTGCCGTGACCGGCAAAGCAGGCGTGCAACAGGCGGCATAAGACCTGCTAACGGATAACAAAAACCATAACGACAGAGCGTGAAAAACAGCGAGCGGCCGGGTGCCGCTCGCTGTTTTTGTGCTTTGGGGGGGAGAG
>NZ_JRJY01000167.1:3947-10991 GCF_000801015.1 Aeromonas sp. ZOR0001
GCCGACCGCGATGGGGGACTCCTGCTCAATCTGGCCAAGGCGCTCGGCCCACTGGGCGAGCCAGGCTTCCCGCTCTTCTTGCGAGACCCGCACCGGGGCATAACAGATATGGGGGCGCAGCACGTCGAAGCCGACAAATTGCAGGATCCCGCGCTGGATGGGGCGCAGCACCCCGTCGATATCACCGTTGAAGCCGTCGGGCAGATAGGTCTCGGCGGGGCCGCCGGTAGTCAGGCTCAGCAGCGCCCGCTTGCCGCGAAACTTGCCGCTCTCGTAGATATGGCCCTGACCGTAGACCCGCCCCATGGCAAAGACCCGATCCACCCACCCCTTGAGGATGGCGGGCAGGCCAAACCACCAGAGCGGGAACTGGAAGATCAGCAGATCGGCCGCCTCCAGTTTTTGCATCTCCTGCTCCAGCTGCGGGGCGAAGCTGCTCTGCTCGGTGGCAGCCAGCTCTTCGAGTTGCAGCTTGAGAAAATCGGGATCGCTGGCGGCGGTGAAGTTGCGCCGATCCGAGACAGGATCAAAGCCCATGGCATAGAGATCGCTGGTCATCACTGTGTGACCCGCCTGCTCCAGCGCCCTGATGGCGTGGCAGAAGAGGGCACCGTTGAAGCTTTTGGGTTCGGGATGGGCATAGACAATAAGCACCTTCATAACAGACTCCGTGGCAAATGATGCGAGGGTGACAGGCTTGGTTACTGAAAAAGTGACTGAAACAGTTGCTGAAATAGTTGCCGGGTTGACGCTGTGTCACAGCATAGAAGCCTGCCGCACCGATTGCAGCAGGCGCCACGCCCTTGCGTGACGCCTGCTGGCGCAGCTTATGCCTGACAGGCGGCGAGCCGGACGGCTTCGCGGCGCTCGCTGACATGGGTCAGTCCGTAGGCCAGCAGTACGATAAGGGCGCCGATCCATGGGGTGTGCATCAGGCCGAGGTGCTCCACCACCAGGCCACCGACGACGGAGCCCAGCGCGATGCCAACGTTGAAGGCGGCGATATTGAGGCCGGAGGCCACATCCACCGCCTTGGGAGTGTGCAGTTCGGCCTGCTTCACCACCAGTACTTGCAGACCCGGCACGTTGCCGAAGGCAAAGGCGCCCCACACCAGCACGGTCAGCACGGCCAGCACCGGATGGGGGGCGGTGAAGGTGAGGGCCAGCAGCACCAGTGCCAGACCGGCAAACAGCAGCTTCAGCGCCGGCAATGGACCCATCTTGTCGGCCAGCTTGCCGCCCCAGATATTGCCGACGGCAACCGATACCCCGTAGACCAGCAGGATCAGGCTCACCGCACCGGCGCTAAAGCCGCTCACCTGCTGCAGGATGGGGGCGAGGAAGGTAAAAGCCGTGAAGGCGCCGCCATAACCGAGGGCGGTCTTGGCGTAGACCAGCAGCAGCGGCTTTTTGGTCAGTACCGAGAGTTGTTCGCGGATGGTCGAGGCTGCCCCCTTGGGCAGGTTGCTCGGGATCAGCAGCAGGCTACCCACCATGGCGATGAGGCCGAGCAAGCTTACTACCAGAAAGGTTTCACGCCAGCCAAAGACCTGACCAATCCAGGTGCCGAGCGGTACGCCGGTTACCAGCGCCACGGTGAGGCCGCTGAACATGATGGCGATGGCGCTCGCCGCCTTCTCTTTGGCCACAAGACCCGTGGCGATGGTGCTGCCCACCGAGAAGAAGACTCCGTGCGCCAATCCAGTCAGGATGCGGGCCACGATCAGGCTCTCGTAACCCGGGGCCTGCCAGGCCAGCAGGTTGCCGGCGGTAAAGAGTGCCATCAGCCCCACCAGCAACCACTTGCGCGGCACCTTGCCGGTGAGCGCCGTGAGCACGGGGGCACCGATGGCTACGCCAAGGGCATAGAGGCTGACCAACAGGCCCGCGGAGGGGAGCGAGACATTGAGCTGCTCGGCGATGGTGGGGATAAGCCCCACGATCACAAATTCGGTGGTGCCGATCGCAAAGGCACTCAGGGTAAGGGCAAATAACGCCAGTGGCATAACAACTCCTTGGTTAGGGACTCCCGACGGGAGAATGGCGCCAGTATGCCGATGGGTTTTGTTGGCAAAAATGACGGTGGCAGCAAATTACTTTTGCCAAATAAGCAGCAATGGCGATGAGTGGGAGGAGATTGTGGTGCCCGCGGCGTGAGCGCAACGCAGTGATCTGCGTCGCAGAACGGGATGAACGCTGCTCCTTTTCTGAGCTTGCTTAAGCTCCAGTACAAGCTGGCAGCCATAGGCTTTTCCCTGTGAACCCCGTGTGTGTTGAACCCATGTGCGCCGGTGTTGTGATGGCCGTGCGTTTTCATCGACAGGCAATATCCAGCTGACAGGTAACATGATGACATTGAACCGACTCTCCTCTCTTTTGCTGCTGTGCGGCGCCTTTGCGGTACAGGCTGGCCAGAGCGATCCCCTCTCTGCCTGGAATGACACGGCAGCCAAGCAGGCGATCACCCGCTGGGTAACCAATGCCACCGATCAGCAGCAGGCCACTTTTATTCCGCCAGAGAAGCGCCATGTGGTGTTTGACAATGACGGCACCCTCTGGCCGGAAGCGCCCATTACCTATCAGCTGCAGTTTGCGATGGACGAGATCAAGCGCCTGGCGCCGGAACACCCGGAGTGGAAGGCCGACCCCATCGTCGCGGCAGTGCTGAACAATGACCTCAAGGCCGTGGCCAAATCGGGGGAGAAGGGGCTCGCCAAGCTGGTGGGACTGACCCACAGCGGCATGACTACCACCGAGTTTGCCGAGCGGGTCACTCGCTGGGTCAACAGCAGCAAGGATCCCCGTTTTGGCTGCCACTACGATCAGCTCGGTTATCTGCCGATGAAGCAGCTGTTGGGGTATCTGCGGGACAATGGCTTCCAGACCTGGATTGTCTCCGGCGGCGGCGTCGATTTTATGCGGGTGATGTCCGAGCAGATGTATGGCATCCCGCCCCAGCAGGTGATTGGCTCCTTTACCCTCGGCGAGTTTGCCCTGACCGGGGAGGGCAGCGAGATCCGCAAGACCATGAACGGCGCCTATTTCGATGACAGCAAGGCGAAACCGGCCGCCATTCACCTCTTTATGGGGCAGCGTCCGGTCGGCGCCTTTGGTAACAGCGATGGCGACGTGCCCATGCTGCAATACACCTCGACCAACCCGGATTACCACACTTTTGGTTTGTTGGTGCACCACACCGATGCCAAGCGCGAATACGCCTACGACAGCCATCCGCCAGCCAGCGGCAAGCTGATCGACGGGCTGGCACAGGCAAAAGCGCGGGGCTGGGTGGTGGTCGATATGAAATCAGACTGGAAGCAGGTGTTCGATCCCGCCCTTTGCCAGAACGCGCCCTGATTGCGGGGCTGCATCTGGCATCAATATGGCGGCTGGACGTTCAGCAAGCGCTGCAAAGCGTGAGGCAAGAAAAGAGACAGGGAGAGCATGATGCTCTCCCTGTTTTATCTGGCTTGCTGGCGAGCCAGCCTTTCTTTCGCGTTAGTCTCACGCCTTTCGCGTCAGTCCCATGCAGGGGCAAAGTCGGGATTGGCGCAGCGCTCGCCCCGATCCAGCGTGGCGATGGCGGCCATCTCCTCGCTGCTCAAGGTGATATCGAGAGCGGCCAGATTGGCGGCCTGATTCTCCCGCTTGGTGGAGCTCGGGATCACTGCCATGTCCTGCGCCAGCAGCCAGGCCAGCGACACCTGCGCCGCCGATACCCCGTGGCGTTTGCCAATCTCCATTAGCAGCGGCTCGCTCAGCACCTTGCCATAGGCGAGCGGCATATAAGCGGTGACGGCGATACCCTGGACTTTGCAGAACTCGACCACCTTGCGGTTTTGCAGCAAGGGATGAACTTCGATCTGCTGGTGAGCGATGGCTCCCGGCCCCAAAATCTCGATAGCCTGTTTGAGCTGGGCCACGGTGAAGTTGGAGACCCCGATCTCCCGGGTCAGACCCCGGGCCTTGGCCTCGGCCAGCTGCTCCAGATAGACCGCCATCGGCACCTCATCCTTGGGGGAGGGCCAGTGGATCAGCGCCAGATCCAGATAGTTGGTGCCCAGTTTTTCCAGGCTCACCTCAAGGCTCGGGATCAGCTTGCCCGGCCCAAACTCGCTGGTCCACACCTTGGTGGTCAGGTAGATCTCGTGACGGGCAACAGTGCTGCGGGTCAGCACGGCGCCGACTTCGGCTTCATTGTCATAGATCTGGGCGGTATCGATATGGCGATAGCCCAGCTCCAGACCGTTGGTCAGGGTGGCAAGCAGCGGCTCGCCCTTCAGGCGGAAGGTGCCCAGACCCATGGGTGGCATATTGATCATCTCGTTCCTCAATGGGGTGGTGGTTGGCCCTTGATGGGCTGAACAGAAACAGGCTCTAGGGCCAGTCAGGCGCCCAGTGGCTGATAGCGGCGAATGGTGCTGCTGGCAAACCAGGGCTCGGCCTTGGCGACAAATTCGGTAAAGTGGGGTTGGCCCTGATGGGCGGTGAGGGCAGCTTCGCTCTCCCACACCTCGTAGAGCATCCAGCTGTTTGGATTGTCCAAGTCCTGATGCAACTGATAGCGCTGGCAGCTCGCCTCTTGCAAGGTGGCCGCAATCAGCGGCTCAAGGGCGGCGCGAAACTGGGCGGCGAATTCGGGTTTGGCTTCAAGCTGGGCAATCACAATCACGGGTGATGACATCTGAACCTCCTTGGCAAAAACGAAGGGTCAGTATGCCTGCCGTGACTTGCTGGAAACAGGGCGCTGGTCGCAAAACAGTATTGAGGGGAGAGCAGCAATGGGGTAATCCAGGACATATAAGAGGAATACGCTAATGACCTCATTACACGAATCAACAATTTATTTTTTTAGTTTCTAAGTTTCGACCTATTCTGATTGCAAGCGTCAGGATCTTATGTGCTTCTACATAAGCTTCGATTGTAGGTGATTTGCTGAATGTTCCATCCATCTTAACATCTTGAACTATTGCATCTACTAAATGATGAAAGTTAATAATTTGCTTCGATGTTTCATGATCTACCACGCCCAAATGTTTACAGTTTTCTTGATATACTCTGGAATAATGAGGTGGGATATCGGAGGCTAATATGTATGTATCATCTGGATTTTCTTTTAAATGAGCAATGGCGTTATTGATACTGTCAAGAAACCCTCTTGTTTCCATTAAATTAAGTAATGCGGATATCTCGGTAATCAGAGATCTTGTAATTTGTAATGAAAACATTTTCTCTTTTTTACGTTCAATTATGCTAGAAGTAATAATTGAACTGAGCGAACCCAAAACTGCACCGCCAAGGGCTGCAATAACTGGAATCCATTCGTTCGATCCTTTACTTCCAATAGCCTTGATTGATTCAGTTACAAGATTAATTTCTTCTGGGCTCATAGAACACCTTTTATAAAATTGCCATATAGATGGCATGATATTCTACTGTAATTACCTTCAAAATAACACCTTGAAATTTTGATGCAATCTGACAGCCATCTGCATCTGCAATAGAATGTAATAATATTTGTTGGGAACTGTGTCTTAAATGCCATGATTAAGTCAAGAACACGTAATATGAAATGAACACTTCACCTGTTTTTTTCAAAAAAACGGCTCGGTGTTTTCTTTTATAAACCTTTCGGATATGTAGTAGAGAACGATATTATGAATAATATGGATGTAGATTGTTTCACTTCGTCCAGTATTATCAGGCGCTAAATAGCTGTTCCGAATAATAGATCACTGCACTCGTACAGCTTCTACAAGTGACATTGAGCACGCATCGTGCGCTAAGCCTTGTCACTTCAGGCTTTCTCGCCAGATTGCACAAATGCCTTACGCCACAAGGCTTCCGGCAAGATGGAGCACTATTAGGATCAGTTATTTAGCTTGCACCGACCAGACCGCAAACTCATTGCCGCTGGGCTCAACGAAGTGGAAACGGCGTCCACCGGGGAAGTCGAATAGTGGGCGATTGATGGTGCCACCGTGTTGGCTTACCTTGGCTTGGGTCGTTTCAATATCGGCGCTGTAGTCGGGGCCGTAACCGACAAACTGCCAGCCAAATACGGCCTGAAAGAATGCTTTGGTCGCGGCGAGATCCCTGGCCGCAAACTCCACATAGTTCATTTTTCATGGATGTTAATGCCGTTTTTCTCCCTCATCATCAGCATCGCTGGGCTCAGCAAGTTCTTCCCACGGGGTCAGTTTAAGCTGCTTGCGCCGTAGCCAGAGCCAAGATGCCATGATCAGGCCGCAGAATCCCGCAAACAGGGCTGTTTGGCGCAGGGCAAATAGCGGATCTATCCCCATGGGGTGCCAGCTGAAAAACCACATCGCCATGCCCCAGACAAGACCAACGCTGATACCGAATACCAGAACGTTGGTTAGCCAACCTTCATAGTGAGGCGGTTTGACGGGATAACCTAACCTGCGCAGCAGCCTGCACAGCGGGGGATTGTAGTTGGCGTGCCATACCCCTTTGCTTGCCAGTTCCTGATGGGCGGCGGTCAGCCGCTCTTCAAATGTCATGGTATTCATCCTTGTAAAATAAGTGGTGTCATACGGTGCTTTTCAGGCTGCATTGTACTGACAAATCGCGGGTATGATGTGGGCTCGCGGTCACGTTCTTTCTCTGTAGAAAAAAAGAACTGGCCTCACCGCACGCTTGCCAATCCACAGCGGCTGCGCCTATAAAGGCCCATTACTCTTGTCCGGATAACAGCAATGAAGACTCAT
The DNA here is from genome assembly GCF_000801015.1 of Aeromonas sp. ZOR0001. NCBI lineage: Bacteria > Pseudomonadati > Pseudomonadota > Gammaproteobacteria > Aeromonadales > Aeromonadaceae > Aeromonas > Aeromonas sp. ZOR0001. Next base: position 10,679 of record NZ_JRJY01000167.1, read on the forward strand.
TCTGATGAACTGACCCTGTTTGTGGCGGTGGTGGAGGCGGGCAGTTTTCGCCAGGCGGCGGAGAACCTCGGCATGGACAACTCGGTGGTGAGCCGCGGCATCAAACGGCTGGAGGAGAAGCTCTCCACCGTGCTGCTCAATCGCACCACCCGCCGGGTCAGTCTGACCGAGGAGGGGAGCTGGTTCTATCAGCGGGCGGTGAAGATCCTGACCGAGATGAGTGAGGCGGAGGGGCATCTGCTGATGCGCCGGGAACAACCCGAAGGGGTGTTGAGAGTCGATGCCGCTACCCCCTTTATTCTGCACCGGCTGG
>NZ_JRJY01000056.1:0-12560 GCF_000801015.1 Aeromonas sp. ZOR0001
TTTGCGTTGCCGCTTGCCCTGTCGATGGAGGCGCATTATAGGGATCTGGATCACGCTTGCAAGGGTGTTTTCGAATTAAATTCGCATTTTTGGTTCAACCGTTCACTAATCACCCAAAAAGCGCATTTATCCTGCAATAACACACCCGTTTGGCGAGCTCGCTATCCTCTAGATGGCGTGGCGATGGTAGCAGATCAAGGTTGTGGCGATTTGGTCTCTCTACATCTATATGCATGGTGATCGAGGTCACGCCTTCGGGTAACATAGCGCCCCTTTGCGATTCACACACTCTTGGGCTTTGGAGAGTTTAATGCCTTTTGCACTTGGCCAGCGTTGGATTAGTGATACAGAGACGGATCTGGGGTTGGGGACTGTCGTTGCTGTTGAAGGACGCATGGTTACCCTGTTGTTTCCGGCTACCGGTGAAAACCGCATGTATGCCAAAGAAGAGGCGCCGGTCACCCGGGTCAGCTTCAATGTGGGCGATCAGATCACCAGTCACGAAGACTGGACCATGACGGTCGAAGAAGTGCAGGAGAAAGACGGCCTGCTTATATATGTAGGTGTTCGTACCGACAATGATGAGCCCGTTGCCCTCAAGGAAGTGTTTCTCAACAACTTTATCAAGTTCAACAAGCCGCAGGATCGCCTGTTCGCCGGTCAGATCGATCGGATGTCCCGCTTCACCCTGCGCTACGAGGCGCTGGTCAACCAGCACCAGCGTCGTCGCAACCCGACTCGCGGTCTGGCCGGTGGCCGGGTCAGCCTGATCCCGCACCAGCTCTATATCGCCCACGAGGTGGGTCACCGCTACGCTCCGCGCGTACTGCTGGCCGATGAGGTGGGTCTGGGCAAGACCATCGAAGCGGGCATGATCATTCATCAGCAGCTGCTCTCCGGCCGCGCCCATCGCGTGCTCATTCTGCTGCCCGAAACGCTCCAGCATCAGTGGCTGGTCGAAATGCTGCGCCGCTTCAACCTGCACTTCTCCCTGTTTGATGAGGAGCGCTGCATCGAGGCATTTGCCGATGCGGAAAACCCCTTCGAGACCGAACAGCTGGTGATCTGCAGCCTCGACTTCCTGCGCAAGAAGCGTCGTCGCTTCGAGCAGGTGCTGGAGGCCGAGTGGGATCTGCTGGTTGTCGACGAAGCCCACCATCTGGAGTGGAGTGAAGAGGCGCCGAGCCGCGCCTACGAAATGGTGGAAGCGCTGGCCGAACAGGTGCCGGGCGTACTGCTGCTGACCGCTACCCCGGATCAGCTGGGCCACCAGAGCCACTTTGCCCGTCTGCGCCTGCTCGACCCGGAGCGTTTCTACGACTATGAGGCTTTCCTCGCCGAGGAGCAGGCCTATGGTCAGGTCGCCAGCGCCGCGCAAGAGCTGCTGGATGGCGAGACCCTGAGCGATGAAGCCAGACAGATCCTCGCCAGCCAGCTGGAAGGGCTGGACTTGAGCGATGCCGCCGCCCGTCAGCAGGCAGTCGCCAAGCTGCTGGACCAGCATGGCACCGGCCGGGTGCTGTTCCGCAACAGCCGCGCCAATATTCAGGGCTTCCCCGAGCGTCACCTCAACGTCTACCCCATGCCGCTGCCGGAGCAGTACAAGACTGCCATCAAGGTGATGGGCATGATGGGTGGCAACGGTGGCGATCTGCAGACCCGCGCCCTGCGCTACCTCTACCCCGAGAAGATCTTCCAGCAGTTCGAAGGTGACAACGCCACCTGGACCCAGTTCGACCCCCGTGTCGAATGGTTGCTGGAGCTGCTGCTCTCTGCCCGTCAGCAGAAGGTGCTGGTGATCTGCTCCGAAGCAGCGACCGCCATCGCGCTGGAAGAGGCGCTGCGTACCCGTGAAGGGATCCGTGGTGCCGTGTTCCACGAAGGGATGTCGATCCTTGAGCGGGACAAGGCCTCCGCCTATTTCGCCCAGCAAGAGGGTGGCGCCCAGGTGCTGCTCTGCTCCGAGATCGGCTCAGAGGGTCGCAACTTCCAGTTTGCCAGCCATCTGGTGCTGTTCGATCTGCCTCTCAACCCGGATCTGCTGGAGCAGCGTATCGGCCGACTGGATCGTATCGGTCAGCAGAATACCGTCGAGATCCACGTTCCCTATCTGGAAGGGACTGCCCAGCGCGCCCTGCAGCTCTGGTATCACGATGGTCTGGACGCGTTCGAGCAGACCTGCCCGACGGCCCGCCCGGTATTCGAAGCGGTACGTGAAGAGCTGTTCGAGCTGCTGGCCGCCAACACCGGCGATCAGGCAGCCCTCGAGGCCCTGCTGGTAAAGACCCGCGAACTGCACGAGCCGCTCAAGGCCCGACTGGAGCAGGGTCGCGATCGCCTGCTGGAGATCCACTCCAGCGGTGGCGCCGCCGCCCAGCAGCTGGTCGACAAGCTGGCCGCCGAAGATGACGACACCGGCATGATCTCCTTTGCTCTCAAGATGTTCGACGAGATCGGCGTCAATCAGGATGACCGTGGCGAGAACGCGCTGGTGCTGACCCCCGGGGATCACATGCTGGTCTCCAGCTTCCCGGGCCTGCCGCAAGATGGCATGACCATCACCTTCGATCGCAACACTGCCCTGTCGCGTGATGACATGTCGCTGCTCTCCTGGGATCACCCCATGATGCGCGGCGGTATCGACCTGATCCTGGGCTCCGAGATCGGTGCCACCTCGGTCGCACTGCTCAAGAACAAGGCGCTGCCCATCGGCTCCATCCTGCTTGAGCTGATCTTCGTTGCCGAGTCTGCGGCCCATCCCCAGCTCTACCGCTTCATGCCACCGACGCCAATCCGTCTGCTGATGGACAAGAACGGCCAGAATCTGGGTGAAAAAGTGGCGTTCGATGCCTTCAACCGTCAGCTGACTCCGGTCAACCGCCACCTCGGCAGCAAGCTGGTCACCGCGTCCCAACCGGTGATCCACGGTCTGATTGGCAAGGGCCAGGCCATTGCCGAAGAGCTGAAAGCCGGGATTGTCGACAAGGCCCGCACCCAGATGGCGCAGACCCTGCAGCAGGATCTGGATCGTCTGGAAGCGCTCAAGGCGGTTAACCCGAACGTGCGCGACAGCGAACTGGATTATCTGCGCAATCTGCAGGCAGAATTGCACCACCTGATCGATCAGACCCAACTCAAGCTGGATGCCATCCGCTTTATCGTGGTCACCCATAACTGACAAGGTACCGACCGACAGCGGCCAGAACCAGCTCAAACTGGATACCCAAGGCCGCTTTGTCGTGGTTACCCATAACTGATGGGGGCTTGCCCCCACCTTCTGATGCGAGACATTTATGTTTGAATACTCACCGCCTCTGGAACCCTGGCTCGATATCCTGTTCAAGGACAAGGACATCATGGTGGTCAACAAGCCCACTGGCCTGCTAAGCGTCCCCGGGCGCGGCCCCGAGAATGAAGACAGCGTCCTGCATCGGGTGAAACAGCAACACCCCAAGGCGGCGGCAGCGCATCGCCTCGACATGTCCACCACTGGCGTCATTGTCATTCCCCTCAATCCCAACTCTCATCGGGAGCTGAGCCGACAATTTCGCGAGCGGGAGACCGAGAAGCACTACCTCGCCTGGGTGTGGGGCGAGCCGGAAGCAGAGTCGGGAGAGGTTGACCTGCCGCTCTGCGTCGACTGGCCCAACCGCCCGAAGCAGAAGGTGGATCACGAGGAGGGGCGTCACGCCCTGACCCTGTGGGAAAAACTGAAAGTGGAGAACGGCAACAGCCTGATCAAGCTGACTCCCATCACAGGTCGCTCGCACCAGTTGCGCGTCCATATGCTGGAGCTGGGGCACCCGATCCTGGGTGACAACCTCTACGCCCATCCGGATGCGCTGGCGGCGGCGCCCCATCTCTACCTGCATGCGGCCATGCTGACCATCAGCCACCCCCGCAGTGGCGAGCGGATGACCTTCGAGGCGCCGGCTCCTTTCCCGGTCTGATCCCGCAAATCGCAGAGATAAAAAAGCCCCCATCGCGAGATGGGGGCTTTTTCATTAGGGTCAGACGCGAATATCGATCTTGCTTCCCAGAGAAGCGCTGGCCGATGTCGGTGCAACCGGCGCTGATTGCGCTGCGTTTTGCAGCAGCTTCAGCGCAGTTTCGCCCTCTTGGGTCTGCTGTTTCTTGGCCAGACTGGCCGTCATCAGAGCAGAACCAAACGACGCATTTGCAGAACTTGATATATCCATAGGGTTCCTCCTGCACTCAACAGTATCGGCCAAGCGGCCCCGAACATAAGCACTGAATGCAAAACAATCTGAAAGTCGCTTTTCTATCAATCAGATAGCAATAGTATTCATGGCCCTGTTCACCGCTGGATGACGCCTTCAAGCTCCTGTGCCGTCATCGGCCGAAGCACCTTGCAAGGGTTGCCAGCCGCCACCACGTTGGCTGGCACATCTTTGGTCACCACCGAACCGGCACCGATGACGCTGTTGTCACCAATGGTGACACCGGGACAGATGACGACGCTACCGCCGATCCAGACGTTGTGACCGATCCGTACAGGCTTGCCGAACTCGACACCCTTGATACGTGGCGCCACCGCCACCGGATGAGCGGCGGTGTAGATCTGCCCCCCGGGCGCCAGCAGCACGTTGTCGCCGATGTGCACCTCACAGACGTCGAGGATGGTGCAATTGACGTTGGCGTAGAAGTTCTCGCCGACGAAGATATTGGCGCCATAGTCGCAGAAGAACGGCGGATTGATGGCGCACTCATGGCCGCGACCACCGAGCAGCTCGTGCAGCAAAGCATCCCGCGCCGGTTTCTCCTGCCAGCTGGTGTTGAAGGTGTGGTAGAGCTTGCGGCAGCGCTCGCGCGCCGCTTTTAGCTCAGGGTCGCCCGCATCATAAGGCTCCCCCGCCACCATCTTCTGCCACTCGGTACCGCGCACCACCTTCTCCATTACCTACTCCATCAGCCAGATCAGGGATTCATAAGGGCGCAGCATACCCGATTGCGGCTGGGCCGGGCTATCGGGGTAGTTGCCGAGCAGCAGCCGACCTTGCCCACTTTGCAGCTCGGCAGGCAAGGCAAACTCAGCCGGCTCGCCGTAGAAGTTGCTCACCACCAGCAGGGTCTGGCCGTTGGCGCGACGGGCATAGGCCCAGATCTGCGGATGCTCTGCCAGCAGCTCCTGATAATCCCCCTGAGTGAAGATGGGGTGCGCCTTGCGAAGGGCGATGAGATCCCGATAGTGCCAGAACACCGAGTTATGGTCGGCCAGCGCAGCCTCGGCATTGATCTCGGGGTAGTTGGCGGCAGGCTTGAGCCAGGGCGTCCCGCTGGTGAAACCGGCGTTCGGGGCGGCGCTCCACTGCATCGGAGTACGGGAGTTATCGCGGGACTTGGCACCGAGAATGGCGAGGATCTCGGCCTCGCTCATCCCTTCAGCCTGCTTGATGGCGAAGATGTTGCGGCTCTCCACATCCTGATAGTCATCGATGCGCTGATAGCCGGGGTTGGTCATGCCGATCTCCTCCCCCTGATAGATGTAGGGGGTGCCTTGCAGGCCGTGCAGCGTGCTGGCCAGCATCTTGGCGGCCACGACCCTATGCTCACTCTCATCGCCAAAACGGGAAACGATGCGCGGTTGGTCGTGATTGCACCAGAACAGCGCCGACCACCCCTTGCCATGCATACCGCTCTGCCAGTGATTGAAGATGCGCTTGAGTTCGAGGAAATCGAACGGTGCCTTGGTCCACTTGTCGCCGTTGGGGTAATCCACCTTCAAATGGTGGAAGTTGAACACCATGGATAGCTCGGAGCCATCCAGCGCGCCGTAGCGCTGGCAGTGCTCCAGACTGGTGGAGGACATCTCCCCCACCGTCATGGCCCCCACCGGGGCGAAGACATCGCGGCTCACATCCTGCAGGAATTCGTGGATGCTCGGCCCGTCGGTGTAGAAGCGGCGGCCATCGCCACTGTCGTCGTTCGGGAACGCCTGATCCTTGGAGATGAGATTGATGACATCGAGCCGGAAACCGTCCACCCCCTTCTTCGCCCAGAAGTGGATGATCTTTTTCACCTCGGCGCGCACTGCAGGATTTTCCCAGTTGAGATCAGCCTGCTCGCGGGCAAACAGGTGCAGGTAGTACTGGCCGGTGGCGGGATCCAGCTCCCAGGCGCTGCCACCAAACTTGGATTGCCAATTGTTGGGCACGCCGCCATCCACCGGATCGCGCCAGATGTAGTAATCGCGGTAGGGGCTGTTTTTATCCCCCAGCGCCGACTTGAACCAGGCGTGCTCGGTGGAGGTGTGGTTCACCACGATATCCATCACGATGCGGATGTCGCGCTCATGGGCGGCGGCCAGCAGCGCATCGAAATCTGCCATGGTGCCGTAGGCGGGGTCGATGGCAAGGTAGTCGGCGATGTCGTAACCGTTGTCCACCTGCGGAGAAACATAAACCGGGGTCAGCCAGAGGGCATCGACCCCCAGGGTTTTGAGATAGTCGAGGCGGGCCATGATCCCCTTGAGGTCGCCGGTGCCACGGGCAGCGGAATCCTGAAAGCTCTTGGGGTAAATCTGGTAAATCACGGCACTCTGCCACCAGGGTGTTTGGCTCATGGGTCTTTCTCTTGTCTCGAATATGAAATGGAGAGGGCGACCCGCGGGTCGCCCTGATAATCAGTGTCAGGCGCTGGCTTGGGCCAACTTGCCAGCGGCTTGCTGGCGCTTGTAGACCAGCAGGGTCAGCACCACCGGCACCACGATGGCGACCAGCATGGCGATGGCGAACACCGCCCAGTATTGCGGCTGGATGGAGAGGATGCCCGGCAGGCCGCCTACCCCGATGCCGTTGGCCATCACCCCGGCGAAACCGCAGATGAGGGCGGCAAGGCTGGACCCCACCATGGCGCACAACATGGGGAACTTGTACTTGAGGTTGATACCGTACATGGCCGGTTCGGTCACCCCGAGGTAGGCGGAAATGGCGGCAGGCACCGAGATCTCCCGTTCGTTCTCCTTGCGGCTAATCAGAATGATGCCGACGACCGCAGAAGCCTGAGCGATGTTGGATAGGGCGATCAGCGGCCAGATTGGCGTGCCGCCCATGCTCTGCATCAGTTGCAGATCCACTGCGTTGGTGGTGTGGTGGATGCCGGTGATGACCAGCGGCGCATAGAGGAAACCGAACAGGGCTGCGCCGATGGGAGCAAAGGAGCCGGTCATGGCGGCCTTGGCAGCGAAACCAACGCCATCACCAATCCAGCGACCGAACGGGCCGATAAAGGCGTGGGCCACGATCACTGCCAGCAGCAACGAGACAAACGGCACAATCACCAGATAGAGATAGGCCGGAATGATCCGCTTGAGGTTGGTCTCCACCCTGGCGAGGAATACACCCGCCAGCAGCGCCGGAATGACCTGGGCCTGATAACCTACCTTCTGGATCACGAACAGGCCGAAGTCCCACACCTCGGGAGTCTGCTGACCGATGCCGTAGGCGTTCATCAACTGCGGTGACACCAGCGTCACCCCCAGCACGATACCCAAGATCTCGGAGCCGCCCATCTTCTTCACAGCAGACCAGCAGACACCGACCGGCAGGAAGTGGAAAATCGCCTCGCCCAGCAGCCAGAGGAAGGCGTGTACCTGAGCCCAGAACTGGCTGATCTCGGTGAGGGTGTGAGTGCCATCGTCGAACATCTTGATGTCGCCGATGACGTTGCGAAAGCCCAGGATCAGACCGCCGGTGATGATGGCGGGCAGCAGCGGCACGAAGATCTCCGCCAGATGGGAGATGCCCCGCTCCAGCGGATTCATATTCTGGCGCGCCGCCTGCTTGGCGGTCTCCTTGCTGCCACCGCTGACGCCGAGCTGTTCGGTCAGCGCCTTGTACCACTGCTCCACCTCGTTGCCGATCACCACCTGGAACTGACCGCCCTGGGTGAAGCTTCCCTTCACTGCCGGAATGGTTTCGATGGCCTTGCTGTCGGCCTTGGCCGGATCGTTCAGGACGAAGCGCAACCGGGTCAGGCAGTGGCTGACGGTGGCGATGTTCTCCTTGCCGCCGATCTTGTCGATCAGGGTGGCAAGCTGCTGTGCGTTGATCTTGGACATGGGTCTTCCCTCTGTGACGCCATTGAATAGTGGTCTGTATCGCCCTTTTGAGCCAGTCTGTCGGCCGGAGCGTTTTTGGTATCGTTCCCATTTAGCATGCCGACAATCTGGCCAGATCGAAATGGGAACGTTCCCAATTCGTGGCCAGCGTCACAAAAAGCACACTTTTTGTTCAGTCGGAAGTGATGGGGCTCACAGGGTTCGGCAGGGGGCGATTGTCACCAGCGGAGGCTGATCCTGCTCAATCTGGCCGAGCAGCTGACGCGCCGCCTGCTCCCCCGCCCCTTTGTAACCAAGATCGAGACTGAGGGCGTTGGGGAAGAGGAAACTGAGCATGGGGTTGTTGCCAAGACCGGTCACCAGCACCTCACTACGCCCTTGTTCTTGCAGGTATTTTGCCGCACCAATGGCGAGGGTGTCGCTGGCGCAGACCAGCGCCTGGGTGGAGGGGGTAAGCAGCTCGGCCGCCAGCCGGTAGCCGCTCTGCAGGCTGAGATCGCCGAGGGCGCTGCGCGGGCGCAACCCCTGCTCTGCGCAGTAAGCGAGATAGGCGTCTAGGCGGCGCTGGCCGGTGGTGAGATCCGAGGCATCCACCCCCAGATAGGCGATATCGCGGGCGCCACGGCTGGCCAGCTGCGCCAGCATGGTGCGCACCGCACCGGCGTCGTCAAAGCAGACCGAGGAGAAACCGGGATATTCACGAGCGACCAGCACCAGCTTCTCTTTCAACGGCGCCATGGCGGCATAGTCCAAGTTATTGAAGGCGAACAGGATAATGCCATCCACCCCGCGCCGCTCCAGCACCGCCAGATGCTCCTGTACCTTGGCGGGGGAGAACTTGCTCTCCATCAGCACAGCATCATAGCCGCGCTGGTAGAGGGTCTCCAGCATGCCGCGCACCGCCTGATTCTCCGAGCTGGAGTCGAGCCGCGAGACGATGATCCCCACCACCTGCTGGCTCTGGCTGCGCATGGCCCGCGCCGATTTGCTCGGCACGAAGCCATGCTCGGCGATGATCTGCTCTACCCGCTCGCGGGTCTCCTGCTTCACCTTGGGATCCTGGTTGAGCACTCGGGAGACGGTCGACTTGCCGACGCCACTCAGTCTGGCGATATCGAGGATGGTCAGTTTCTTGTCCATGAATTGGCTCACAGGAGGCTAGGCGGTGGAATTGCCCACATTGTTGTGATTAACCCCTGTGAATACAAGCCCATGGCGTTAGAATGCCCTTTTTGCCCCGCCGTCAGGGTGTGTGGGCACAGCACAGGATGCCCATCATGGATCTGCTGGCCAGTCTGCTCTTCTCCCTCTCCATCACAGGGCCCATCTGCGTGGTGCTGCTGCTCGGCATCTTGCTCAAGCGGTTGGGGCTGCTGCCGGATCCCTTTACCGAATCCGCCTCGCGACTGGTATTTCAGGTCACCCTGCCCGCCCTGCTCTTTCTCAGTATTCTGGGTACCAACTTCGCCACCATGCCGAGCCTCTGGTTTATCGGCTATGGCCTGCTCGCCACCGTTATCAGCTATCTGGTGCTGGAGCTGCTGGCCGGACGTTTTATCGAGGAGCAGCGGCTGCGCGGCATCTTCGTGCAGGGGAGCTTTCGCGGCAACAGCGCCATTATCGGGCTCGCCTATGTGCAGAACGCCTACGGCCACGAGGGGTTGGGGGCGGCGGCCTTCTATGTCGGCGCGGTGACCGTGCTCTACAACATTCTCGCGGTGATCACCCTCACCCGCAGTCTCGGCGGTGCCACCGGCATTCGCCCCATTCTGCTCGGCATCATCAAGAATCCGTTGATCATCGCCATTGTGGCGGCGCTGCCGTTTACCCTGCTCGGTATCAAGATGCCGCAACTGCTGCTCACCACCGGCAGCTACTTCGCCAACATGACGTTGCCGCTGGCGCTGCTCTGCACCGGCGCCTCTCTCAGCCTGGATGCCCTGCGTGGTGGTGCAGCCATTGCGGGCTGGGCCAGCATCATGCGGCTCTGTCTCATTCCGGCTGCGTTCACTCTGGGGGCGGCCCTGCTCGGCTTCAGCCATCTGGAGCTGGGCATTCTGTTTCTCATCAGCGCTACCCCGACTGCCGCCGCCAGCTATGTGATGACCCGTGCCATGGGGGGCGACAGCGTGCTGGCCGCAAACATCATCGCCACCACCACCCTCGGTTCGCTGGTTACTACCAGCCTCGGGGCAACTCTGATGAATTATCTCGGTCTTATGTACTGACCCTGCCCGAGGAAACTGCCAACCTCATCGCCACCACGAACCTTGGCTCCCATACACCGGCAGGGAGCCATCCTGATGAACTATCTGGGTCTTATGTACTGACGGCTTGACCTTGCCGGAGGCGGCAGCTTTAGGCTGGCGCCCATCAACAGAGGAGATATTCCATGACAATCGAACTCACAGTGTCCGGCATGTCCTGTGGTGGCTGCGCCGCCAGTCTGCAAAAAGCCCTGCTGGCCCAGCCTGCAGTCACTACCGCGACCGTCGATTTCGCCAGCAGCAAGGCCGTTATCGAGAGCGAGCTGAGCAAGGCCGAGCTGATCGCCCTGATCGAAGCCAAGGGTTTCTCTGCGAGTTAAATTATCTCCATAGAGGTATAAAACAGGTTAAAAATCTGTACTCACCTGTCTTTTGGTGAGTTTTATCACAGACCCAGGTTATTAAACGGGCAAACTTGCTGCGATTATTCCAACCATAAGGATTTGCAGCATGACCCTACCGATCCGCAAGACCCTGCTCGCCGCCGTCGTCGGCCTGACCCTCTCCCCCATGGCGATGGCCCTACCCAACGTCCATATTCTGGCAACCGGCGGCACCATTGCCGGAGCTGGCCAGTCGGCTACCCAGTCCAACTATGAGGCAGGCAAGGTGGCCATCGAAACCCTGATCGCCGCCGTGCCCGAGATGAAAAACGTGGCCGATGTGCAGGGAGAGCAGGTGGTGAAGATCGGCTCCCAGGACATGAACGACGAGGTGTGGCTCAAGCTGGCCAAGCGGGTCAACGAGCTGCTGGCCAAGGATGACGTAGATGGCATCGTCATCACCCACGGCACCGACACCATGGAAGAGACCGCCTACTTCCTCAATCTGACCGTCAAGAGCGACAAGCCGGTGGTACTGGTTGGCGCCATGCGCCCCTCCACCGCCATGAGTGCCGATGGCCCACTCAACCTCTACAACGCCGTGGTGACCGCCTCCGACCCCGCCTCCAAAGGCCGTGGCGTGATGGTGGCGATGAACGACACAGTGCTCGATGCCCGCGACGTCACCAAGACCAACACCACCGGGGTGCAGACCTTCGCTTCCCCCAACTTTGGCCCGCTGGGTTACATCCACAACGGCAAGATCGACTATCAGCGCAGCCCGGCCCGTCTGCACACCAGCAAGACACCGTTTGACGTGAGCAAGCTCGACAAGCTGCCACAGGTTGGCATCGTCTACAGCTACGCCAACGCCACCGACTTGCCGGCCAAGGCGATGGTGGATGCCAAGTTCGACGGCATCGTCAGCGCCGGGGTGGGCAACGGCAACCTCTACCACACCCTGTTCGACACCCTGGCCAAGGCGAGCAAGGATGGCATCCGGGTCGTGCGCTCCGCCCGCGTACCGACCGGCGCCACCACCCTGGATGCCGAGATCGATGATGCCAAGTACGGCTTCGTGGCCTCCGGCACTCTCAACCCGCAGAAAGCGCGGGTGCTGCTGATGCTCTCCCTGACCCAGAGCAAGGATCCGGCCCAGATCCAGCGCTGGTTCCAACAGTTCTGATAACGGTTGTCTGAACCATGACAAGCAAGGGCGGGACTTCCCGCCCTTTTCCCTCCTGCAATGCTGCCTCGCCCATTACGCCGTTTGGCGTGGTCATCCTTCCCTTTTCCGGCCATCTTTTTCAGCCATCCCAGAGCGCGGTCATCAAATTAGCGAGCCGGATCACCCGCTTTCACAAGCGCATCGCCACCAAATTCATTACACTGCCAGCGATCTTATCCACTCAAGGAGTGCTGTTGCTGTATGGAAATATTGATCCTGCTGGGATTGATTTTGCTTAATGGCGTCTTCGCCATGTCAGAAATCGCCATCGTCACCGCACGCAAGGCTCGCCTCGGCAAGCTTGCCTCTGAAGGCAACCGTTCCGCCGCCATCGCCCTCAAACTGGGCGAAGACCCGACCCATTTTCTCTCTGCCGTCCAAATCGGCATTACCAGCATAGGTCTGCTCAACGGTATCTACGGCGAATCCCTGCTGGCCCAGCCCTTCTCCCTCTGGTTGCAGGAGTGGGGACTCCCGGCCAAGAGCAGTGGCCTGATCGCCACCATCATAGTGGTGGTGGTGGTTACTTATCTCTCCATCGTGGTGGGGGAGCTGGTGCCCAAGCGGCTCGGCCAGCTCAATGCCGAGCGCATCGCCTGTCTGGTCGCGCGCCCCATGCACTGGCTCGCCACCCTGACCCGCCCCTTCGTCTGGCTGCTGTC
>NZ_JRJY01000056.1:12697-16152 GCF_000801015.1 Aeromonas sp. ZOR0001
GGCCTCTACCAATGCCAGCCTGCGGCTGCTGCGGGTCAACCAGAACGGCAGCGCCAACGTTACCGAGGAGGAGATCCACGCCATGCTGGTGGAGGGCTCTGAAGCCGGGGTGATCGAGGATCATGAACACACCATGCTGCGCAACGTCTTCCGTCTCGACGAGCGCAGCCTCTCCTCCCTGATGGTGCCGCGCAGCGATATCCGCTATCTGGATCTGGCGCTGCCGCTGGAGACCAACCTGCAACGACTGGTGGAGTATCGCCACAGCTATTTTCCGGTCTGCGACGGCAACCTGTCAGAATTGGTGGGTATCATCAATGTCAGCAAGGTGCTGCACGCCTATATCAAGGGGGAGCCCATCGATCTGGCAGCCCTGACCCAGGAGGGCAGCTTGCTGCCCGAGACCCTCAACGGCGTCGAGCTGCTCAACCACTTCCGCACCCACAGCGAACAGATGGCGCTGGTGGTGGACGAATATGGCGAGTTGCAGGGACTGGTCACCCAGCAGGATCTGCTGGAGGCGCTGGCGGGGGATTTCCAGCAGGAGGATGGCGAGGACAACTGGGCATTCCGGCGCGCCGACGGCAGCTGGCTGCTCGATGGCCTGATCCCGTTGCCGGAGTTGAAGGACTGTCTGGAGCTGGTTCGTCTGCCAGAAGAAGAAAAACATCACTATCACACCCTCGGAGGGCTTATCATGCTGCTCCTTGGTCGTGTTCCACAAACCGGAGACCTGGTGACACTGGAACAGTGGCAACTGGAAATTGTTGACATGGATGGCCTGCGCATCGACAAGGTGCTCGCCATGCCCTTGACCGATCAACCCAGCTAACCTGCGGAGTTTGCAAGTATGGAGCAGTTTTACCAACTGGCTCACGCCTTTATGAATCACGATCTGAACACACTTTCCGATCCCAAGATGGCCTTCATGATCTGTGGTGTGATTCTGACGTTTCTGGTACTGGAAAACGGATTCATCCCTACCGCCTTTCTGCCCGGTGACAGCCTGCTGATCCTCACCGGCGTACTCATCTATCAGGATGTATTGTCTCTCGGGGTGATCCCGCTGTTGATCATGGCTACCTTTGTCGGCACCTGGCTCGGTTACATGCAGGGGCGCTTCCTTGGCCACACCCAGCTCTACCATCGGCTGATGTCCCACGTGGAAGAGCGACACCAACAGAAGGTCTACCACCTGCTGGACAAGTACGGGATCATCACCCTGATCACCGCGCGCTATATCGCCTTCGTACGCACCGCCTACCCCTACATCGTCGGTGCCACCGAGCTGCCCCAGGGGCGCTTCCTCATCGTCAATCTGATCAGCTCCATCATGTGGATCTGCCCGCTGGTCGGGTTTGGCTACTACCTGAGCCACACCAAGTTGGCAGCCGAATACCAGACCCAGTTCTTCAACATCATCATCTATCTGCCGGTGGCCCTGCTGGTGGGTGGCATGGTGGCGCTGGTCTGGCGCTGGATCAGCAAACGCAGGGCCGCGCAGCCGCGGGATTGACCCTTCGCCCAACGCCCGACCCGAAAGCCCTCGCCAGAGGGCTTTTTTGATCGCCAATTTTGCGCAAATAGCAGAAATAGTCCCGCTCGGCCCTTGTAAAGCCGGGGTAAAAATGAGTGAATCTAGCGCCTTTTTTTGGATGGGAATGGAGTCGGTTGTATGTGGTGTCGGATTCGCGCAGCAGCGCTGGTTGTCGGGTTGATGGGAATGCTGGGATTGCCTGCGGTCAGCGCGGCACCCAACCCAGCCAAACTGGAAGTACGCTCGAGCAGCGCCCTGGTCGTGGATGTAAAAACGGGCAAGACGCTCTACCAGAAGAATGCCACCAAGGTGCGTCCTATCGCCTCCCTTACCAAGCTGATGACAGCTCTGGTGGTGCTGGATGCCAAACAGAATCTCAACCAGACCATTACGGTCGACAAGAACGATCTGGATCGGGTCAAACACACTCATTCCCGCATCCGCATGGGCACCAAGGTGACCCGCCGCGACGCCCTGCATCTGGCGCTGATGTCCTCCGAAAACCGGATGGCCTCGGCACTGGCGCGTCACTATCCGGGCGGTCGCAGCGCCTTCGTGCGGGCCATGAACAACAAGGCCAGACAGCTGGGTATGCGTAATACCCACTTCTACGACTCCACCGGCCTCTCCACCCGCAACGTCTCCACCGCCCAGGATCTGGGCAAGCTGGCCGCCGCCGCCTATCGCCAGCCGCTGATCCGTCAGTTCACTCAGGATGAGAACCGGGAGATGCGCTTCAGCGCCCCCGCCTACAGCCTGATGTTCAACAACACCAACCCGCTGGTGAAAAACCCGGATTGGGACGTGCGCCTCTCCAAGACCGGCTTCACTGACGAAGCGGGGCGCTGTCTGGTGATGCGCGCCAAACCGGACAGCCGCGAGCTCGCCATCGTGCTGCTCAACTCGGTGGGCAAGCGCACCCCCATCGGCGATGCCAACCGAATTCGCAAATGGCTGAAAAGCTGAGTAAATATCTCAACACAAAAGGATGCTGCGGCATCCTTTTTTATTGCCCGCAGAACGCCTATGCAGGCCTTGCAGGATGTCGGTTAGCAAACACAGGGGGATGAACGGCGTGGCATCTGCCGTTGCAACAGCAGGCATACAGCGCGCCTATAGATGAGGCAAAGGGTGGCAAGGGGTTGCACCGTTCAGAAGAACTGTGCGCAATCACAGGCAGGGGAAGAAATGAGGACAAGAACAGCCAGGTAAACGGGCGATCCACCCGCAACAGCGCACGGGGATCCGCACCAAAAAGTTAAATATCGCCCATAAAAAAACAGCCCCGACCGAAGTCGAGGCTGTCTGTATGGTGCGCCCGAGAGGATTCGAACCTCTGACCACCTGGTTCGTAGCCAGGTACTCTATCCAGCTGAGCTACGGGCGCCCTGTTTTAAAACGATAAAAAAAGCTTACTTATCAGTAAGCCTTTTCCGAAGTGTCGACTTGCTGATGGTCAACACATGACTCTTGCTTGAGTCGTAATATGGTGCGCCCGAGAGGATTCGAACCTCTGACCACCTGGTTCGTAGCCAGGTACTCTATCCAGCTGAGCTACGGGCGCTCACAAACTTTTGGTACTGCTTGAAATATGGTGCGCCCGAGAGGATTCGAACCTCTGACCACCTGGTTCGTAGCCAGGTACTCTATCCAGCTGAGCTACGGGCGCCCTGTTTTAAAACGATAAAAAAAGCTTACTTATCAGTAAGCCTTTTCCGAAGTGTCGACTTGCTGATGGTCAACACATGACTCTTGCTTGAGTCGTAATATGGTGCGCCCGAGAGGATTCGAACCTCTGACCACCTGGTTCGTAGCCAGGTACTCTATCCAGCTGAGCTACGGGCGCTCACAAACTTTTGTGTACTGCTTGAAAAATGGTGCGCCCGAGAGGATTCGAACCTCTGACCACCTGGTTCGT
>NZ_JRJY01000095.1:0-717 GCF_000801015.1 Aeromonas sp. ZOR0001
CTGTAGCAGCCGTTATGACGAGAGTCACGGCGGCAGCTGGCGCGGCTATAGCGAAACCGGCTATGCCAGCTATTATGCCGACCGCTATCACGGCAAAAAGACCGCCAGCGGCGAGTTATATCGTAACAACCTCAATAGCGCCGCCCATATGGAATTGCCCTTTGGCTCCATGGTACGTGTTACCAACCTCGCCAACGGCAAGAGCGTAGTGGTCAAGGTCAATGACCGCGGCGCCTTTAAAAACGGGCGTATTATCGATCTCTCCAAATCTGCCTTTAGCACCATCGGCAATATTCGCGACGGGATTATCAAAGTAAAGGTTGAGGTGCTGTGACCACTTACGATGTCGCAGAGTTTGGTGGAATATGATGGGCTCTGCAGATCGTAATGTCCTTGCAGCAGATGGCGGCTTTAAACATACACAGGGATGAATAAAGCATGACTATGGACATTTTCGCGTTTCGCAAACAATGGCGCATGACGAAGGCACGTATTCAAGCCACCTGGTTCTGGCGTGTGTTCGGCGTCCGTGCCATGCAGAAATGGTGGACCAAGTTTCTGGTGGCGGTAGCCATCATGGCTGGCTTCTGGAGCCTTTTTTCATACGTTCAATCACTTAACCCCGCCTTACCGCTGGAACAGTTGACGAAAAATGAAGGGGTGCTTGTGCATAATGCCAGTCAGTTAAGCCTGACTGGCATTGTTTTTATTGGCTTT
>NZ_JRJY01000014.1:0-1070 GCF_000801015.1 Aeromonas sp. ZOR0001
TGGCAAATTCCTGTAACTCATTCAGTGACTCAAACAGGTAATGGCCCAACCAGTCGTAACGCACAGTGCGGTTAAATCGCTCTATGTAGGCATTCTGCTGCGGGTTGCCTGGCTGGATATACCTCAGCGCAATCCTCTTCTGCTGCGCCCATTGCTTGAGCTCTTCGCTGATGTATTCCGGACCATTATCACAGCGGATTGCGGCTGGTTTGCCCCGCCACTCGATGACCTGCTCCAGCACCCGTTTGACTCGCGAGGCAGGCAAGGAAAAATCCACCTCGATGCACAGTGCTTCGCGATTGAAGTCATCGATCACATTAAACAACCGCACCGAACGACCATCGCTGAGCTGGTCATGCATAAAGTCCATCGACCAACAGTGATTCGGTTGGTCAGGGACTGCCAACGGCTCCGGCTTGGCCCGCACTAGCCGCTTCTTGGGTTTTATCCGCAGATTGAGCTCTAGCGCCCGATAGATCCGGTAGACCCGCTTGTGGTTCCAGCCAAAGCCTTTGACGTTACGCAGGTACAGGAAGCACAGTCCGAAACCCCAGTTGCGCTGGTTGGCGGTGAGGCGCAGCAGCCAGTCGGCAATTTCCTGGTTTTCATCAGCCAGCACGGGCTGATAACGGTAGCAACCCTCGCTCACCTTGAACACCTGGCAAGCCAGACGGATAGAAATGGCGTAATGAGCCACAGCCTTGGTCGCCATCTCCCTGCGGGCAGATGGCGTCACCACTTTTTTGCCATCGCCTCGGAGATGATCTCAGCCTTTAGGCGCTCCTCGGCATACATCTTCTTAAGGCGACGATTTTCCTCTTCCAGCTCTTTGAGGCGCGCCATGAGAGAGGCATCCATGCCACCGAATTTGGAGCGCCACTTGTAGAAGGTGGCGGAGCTGATGCCATGCTCACGGCAGAGCTCAGGGACGGGTGAACCAGACTCGGCCTGCTTGAGGATGGCGATGATCTGTGCATCGCTAAAGCGTGATGTTTTCATGTAGAACCTCCTGCGTTCAAGATACGAGAAAATTCTACTTATGAGCACCTCAGTTTTTCGGGGGGATTACC
>NZ_JRJY01000023.1:0-275 GCF_000801015.1 Aeromonas sp. ZOR0001
ATCAGAAGGATCGGTCAATGGATCCTTAACTGATCGGCATTAGGTGCTTGTGCATGTTTACCAGCCCCTTCGTACTGCACACGGCTCCACGATCAGGATCTTGGCGGACTCAGGAGAGGAAATAGCCTATCGAGGGAGGGTAATGCCTCCAATCAGTTTAAATGGTACCTTTCGATAAAGGCACCAATTACTTTCTCGTGGAGCTCAATGGAACGAGAGAAGCAGATGGTTTTGCGAGCCAATCGCTTGATGCGCGTTCTGAGCGTCAGGTTGTT
>NZ_JRJY01000007.1:0-449 GCF_000801015.1 Aeromonas sp. ZOR0001
ATGGATGAATTGGCTCAGGCGGGCGTGCTGTGGGAGGTGTTGGAGCAGGAAGTGGGCAAGGAGCTCGACCCGTTCGACCTTATCTGCCATGTGGTATACGATCAGCCGCCACTGACCCGCCGCGAGCGGGCCAACAACGTCAAAAAGCGCAACTACTTCACCAAGTACAACGACACCGCCCAGCAGGTTCTTACCAGACTGCTCGACAAGTATGCCGATCAGGGGGTGACCGAGATTGAGACCAAGGATGCGCTAAAAGTCGCCCCCTTTACCGAGTTGGGGCGCCCGCTGGAGTTGGCCAAGAAGGGTTTTGGTGGCCCCAAACAGTTCGAGCAGGCCATCACCGAACTGGAGCAAGAAATTTACCGTGAGCAGCAGAGCGCCTGACGACCTGACTGCTTCTGAACTACCATGCGGCCATTCCAATGATGGCCGCTTGTTTTATCGAT
>NZ_JRJY01000020.1:0-1066 GCF_000801015.1 Aeromonas sp. ZOR0001
ACCTCTACTTTTGAGTGCTCCAAAAAATGGGGGGATTACCGGATATTCTGCCGAGTCTTTCACATTAGAGTTGATGTTTTATCTCACAAAAGCATAAAGAATAAATAAGAGAAATTGATGTAACAAGGTGTATCGAGGTTAGATTTCGATAGTTGGTATATTAACTTAGATAGCGTTAGGGTATATGTATTCAATGGATAGAATCACTATATAACTAACGCATATCATGGTTAGGTAAGTCACGCCACATATAGCCTTCATTAATATATGCTGGATTAGATTTTAACTTTGATAGCGCTTCATTGATATCAGATATAACTCTATAACCCCACTCAGTTTTCGGTGCAGCTACATAAGTTGATATTTCTTTTGGCTGTCCAGCTATCGGAAGAACTTTGAACCTCCCTAGATAAGCCTTTTTATTTAAATCAGATACTGTTGATGAGCCATACCCAAACTTACTTTCTGTGTAATAGATAATTTCCTCTGGGTATGCGATGGTAAAACCATTTACATCTTTTAATAGCATATCCAGGACATTACCCATCGGAGCATTGAGAGAGTAGTTAACTCTCTTATTTGTTTTATCTTTAATTGCGAGGTCAAATTTACTTCCATATGAACGAGATGCTATGAAATAGCCAAGTTTATCCTTCGATTGAATCAACCGAAGCAAATCAACACCGTCTCCATCAATTATATACTGCTTATAAGTGTTAAGCTCACTGGATGGTATGATTACATGTGGTGCAGTTGATAGTGTTTTATGAAAAGTAGAAAATGTTTGATACTTCTCTCTTTCAGGTGTCTTTATCATATTTCCACAAACAACTTTCTGTCCTTGCTCCATCATATGCCGGATCCTGGCGATGTTAGCCCATATGATCACATGGTTATACTGGGGCAATTCAGCTCTGATCATAGCGTCAGTAACATCAACCACACCTCTACCTGAATAGCTACCATCCTTAATATAAAATGGAGGGATATCATATTGAACCCAATGGATTGTCTCTTTTGCAGTGGTAATCCCCCCATTTTTTGGAGCACTCAAAAGTAGAGGTCA
>NZ_JRJY01000156.1:0-537 GCF_000801015.1 Aeromonas sp. ZOR0001
GAGCGTTTGGTCTGGGCCATCATCGGCATGGCTATCTTCCGCCATGTTCCCATGACCCAGCTGGTCAATCAGCTCGACATCCTGTTGCCCGGCGACCGTCCCTTTGTTGCTCCCAGCGCCTTTCTGCAAGCTCGCCAAAAACTGGGGGACAAGAGCATCGAGCGGCTGTTTCACGAGACCGCCTCGCGCTGGCACCAGCAGGCCAACCACCCCGGTTGGGCCGGGCTGCAACTGCTCGCCGTCGATGGCGTGATGTGGCGCACACCCGATACCCCGGACAATGCAGCCGCCTTTGCCAAGCCCGGTACTCAGCATGGTGAGACCGCCTATCCGCAGGTGCGCATGCTCTGTCAGATGGAGCTGACCAGCCACCTGCTCACGCAGGCCGTCATGGAGAGCTGCGCCGTCAACGAGATGGTACTGGCCGAGCAACTCATCGCACGTACACCGGACCACTCGCTCACCCTGTTCGACAAGGGGTTTTACTCCCTCGGCCTGCTCCACGCATGGCAGAGTGCGGGCGTTGAGCGGCACTGG
>NZ_JRJY01000092.1:0-821 GCF_000801015.1 Aeromonas sp. ZOR0001
GGGCACTGTTGCAAATAGTCGGTGGTGATAAACTTATCATCCCCTTTTGCTGATGGAGCTGCACATGAACCCATTCAAAGGCCGGCATTTTCAGCGTGACATCATTCTGTGGGCCGTACGCTGGTACTGCAAATACGGCATCAGTTACCGTGAGCTGCAGGAGATGCTGGCTGAACGCGGAGTGAATGTCGATCACTCCACGATTTACCGCTGGGTTCAGCGTTATGCGCCTGAAATGGAAAAACGGCTGCGCTGGTACTGGCGTAACCCTTCCGATCTTTGCCCGTGGCACATGGATGAAACCTACGTGAAGGTCAATGGCCGCTGGGCGTATCTGTACCGGGCCGTCGACAGCCGGGGCCGCACTGTCGATTTTTATATCTCCTCCCGTCGTAACAGCAAAGCTGCATACCGGTTTCTGGGTAAAATCCTCAACAACGTGAAGAAGTGGCAGATCCCGCGATTCATCAACACGGATAAAGCGCCCGCCTATGGTCGCGCGCTTGCTCTGCTCAAACGCGAAGGCCGGTGCCCGTCTGACGTTGAACACCGACAGATTAAGTACCGGAACAACGTGATTGAATGCGATCATGGCAAACTGAAACGGATAATCGGCGCCACGCTGGGATTTAAATCCATGAAGACGGCTTACGCCACCATCAAAGGTATTGAGGTGATGCGTGCACTACGCAAAGGCCAGGCCTCAGCATTTTATTATGGTGATCCCCTGGGCGAAATGCGCCTGGTAAGCAGAGTTTTTGAAATGTAAGGCCTTTGAATAAGACAAAAGGCTGCCTCATCGCTAACTTTGCAACAGTGCC
>NZ_JRJY01000114.1:0-1127 GCF_000801015.1 Aeromonas sp. ZOR0001
AATAAGACAAAAGGCTGCCTCATCGCTAACTTTGCAACAGTGCCAATTTATGAGTAAAGGATTATGTCCACGATAAGCACCTGGGTCGATTCCTGGGAGGCGGCCATGAGGGTAGGGAAGCGCCGTCCCGTCAAGTCAGCGTAATGCTCTGCCAGTGTTACAACCAATTAACCAATTCTGATTAGAAAAACTCATCGAGCATCAAATGAAACTGCAATTTATTCATATCAGGATTATCAATACCATATTTTTGAAAAAGCCGTTTCTGTAATGAAGGAGAAAACTCACCGAGGCAGTTCCATAGGATGGCAAGATCCTGGTATCGGTCTGCGATTCCGACTCGTCCAACATCAATACAACCTATTAATTTCCCCTCGTCAAAAATAAGGTTATCAAGTGAGAAATCACCATGAGTGACGACTGAATCCGGTGAGAATGGCAAAAGCTTATGCATTTCTTTCCAGACTTGTTCAACAGGCCAGCCATTACGCTCGTCATCAAAATCACTCGCATCAACCAAACCGTTATTCATTCGTGATTGCGCCTGAGCGAGACGAAATACGCGATCGCTGTTAAAAGGACAATTACAAACAGGAATCGAATGCAACCGGCGCAGGAACACTGCCAGCGCATCAACAATATTTTCACCTGAATCAGGATATTCTTCTAATACCTGGAATGCTGTTTTCCCGGGGATCGCAGTGGTGAGTAACCATGCATCATCAGGAGTACGGATAAAATGCTTGATGGTCGGAAGAGGCATAAATTCCGTCAGCCAGTTTAGTCTGACCATCTCATCTGTAACATCATTGGCAACGCTACCTTTGCCATGTTTCAGAAACAACTCTGGCGCATCGGGCTTCCCATACAATCGATAGATTGTCGCACCTGATTGCCCGACATTATCGCGAGCCCATTTATACCCATATAAATCAGCATCCATGTTGGAATTTAATCGCGGCCTCGAGCAAGACGTTTCCCGTTGAATATGGCTCATAACACCCCTTGTATTACTGTTTATGTAAGCAGACAGTTTTATTGTTCATGATGATATATTTTTATCTTGTGCAATGTAACATCAGAGGGCACTGTTGCAAATAGTCGGTGGTGATAAACTTATCATCCCC
>NZ_JRJY01000061.1:0-631 GCF_000801015.1 Aeromonas sp. ZOR0001
ACCCGCCGGGTGTGCAGGTCAAGCACCGCTGCCAGGTAATGCCAGCGACCACCGGCCCAGACGTAGGTGATATCGCCACACCACACCTGATTGGGTTGCTGGACATCAAATTCGCGGGCCAGCAGATTGGGTATGTCCGGTCGTTCAGACTGTGCCACCTGATAGCGATGAGCGCCCGGTTGCTTGGATACCAGACCGGCTTCCTTCATCAGGTTACGTACTTTGAATCGACCAATCTGATATCCCAACTCCCGCATCATCGACATCAAGGCACGGCTGCCTGCCGAGTTCCGGCTTTCTTTGAACAAACGGCGCAACTCACAGCGCTGTTGCATGCGCTCACGGTTAATCGTCCGCCTGCGAGCCAGATAATCGTAAAAACAGGAGGTGGGCACATCGAAGGCGCAGCAGACCAGAGTGATGGGGGCTTGCTCCCTTAATCGGTCTATCAGCGCGTACGTGTGAACTCGTCCGCCATCAAGAGAGCAGTAGCCTTTTTTAGAATGTCCTTTTCACGTTCGAGCCGGTTGATACGGGCTTCCAGCTCCTGAATTTTCTGCAGCTCTGGTGTCAGCGCTTTGCTGATTGGGGTTGTACCACAGCGTTCGGATTGAAGCTGCTGGACCCAGCG
>NZ_JRJY01000163.1:0-5910 GCF_000801015.1 Aeromonas sp. ZOR0001
GCTGCAGTCAGGGTGGTTTTACCGTGGTCAACGTGGCCGATGGTACCCACGTTAACGTGCGGTTTATTACGCTCAAATTTTTCTTTAGACATGATCGTCCCTCTAAACTAACGCTGAGTACGCGGTGGCAAGCTAACCACAGAACAGTTTATATGATGGATTTGAATCTGGTGGGAAAGAGAGAGGTACTGATGGCTGGTTCGCTTGCCGAACTCACCCTAGGGTGCGGCTCTGCTAACGCCTGAGCCATATCAGCATCTTGGAGCGGGCAGCGGGAATCGAACCCGCATCATCAGCTTGGAAGGCTGAGGTAATAGCCATTATACGATGCCCGCATTTCTCTAACCCAAAGAACTCAAACCGCAGAGAAATATGGTGGAGGGAGAAGGATTCGAACCTTCGAAGGCAGAGCCGTCAGATTTACAGTCTGATCCCTTTGGCCGCTCGGGAACCCCTCCAGACGCCAGATTGTCACAACGGTAATTCTGCTTGCACCCGTTGTGTTTATCGCTTTTGCACGGCAAATAGACGACAGACAGTCAAGCGTCGCGCATTTTATTGTAAGGTTTTGGGGGATGCAACCATTGAACCCGGCAAAATATGCTTTATTGCTGGGAAGTTTGCAAAAAAGCGGGGGCAAACAAGCCAATCCTGCTGCGTCCCTTGTCGCTCCCCCACCCTTGGTGTATGGTCGCCGTGCCCAAGAAACAGTGATGACACCATGACGACAGAGCATAACCCCTATCTGCAATTCACCCGCGAACAATGGGCGTTATTGCGCGATTCGGTCCCCCTGACCCTGACCGAACACGATCTGCAGACCCTGCGCGGGATCAACGAGAAGGTGTCATTGCGGGAAGTGGAAGAGATCTATCTGCCTCTCTCCCGCCTGCTCAATCTCTATGTCAAAGCCAAACAGCGTCGCAGCCGGGTGCTGGAGCAGTTCCTCGGCCAGTCCCGCGGTAAGGGCACCTATATCATCAGCATTGCCGGCAGCGTGGCTGGGGGCAAAAGTACCACGGCCCGTATTCTGCAGGCCCTGCTGGAGCGCTGGCCGGAACATCCGCGGGTGGAGTTGGTCACCACCGACGGCTTCCTCTATCCCAACAAGGTACTGGAAGAGCGCGGCCTGATGCGCCGCAAGGGGTTCCCGGAATCCTACGACATCCGCCATCTGGTGGAATTTGTCGCCAATATCCGCGCCGGTCACGAGAAGGTCGAAGCGCCGGTTTATTCCCACCTTATCTACGACATCATTCCCGATGAGAAAAAGGTGGTGGAGCAGCCGGACATTCTGATCCTGGAAGGGCTCAATGTGCTGCAAAGCGGCATGGATTACCCTCAGGAGCCCCATCGGGTCTTCGTGTCGGACTTTGTCGACTTCTCCATCTATGTGGATGCCGATGCCGAACTGCTGCGCACCTGGTATATCGAACGCTTCCTGAAATTCCGCAGCGGCGCCTTCTCGGATCCCGACTCCTACTTCCATAACTACGCCAAGTTGACGGAGAGTGAGGCGACTCAGATCGCCAGCAACATCTGGCAAGACATCAACTATCTGAATTTGCAAGAAAATATCCTGCCAACGCGTGAGCGAGCCAACCTGATCATGACCAAGGGCCATGAGCACGCCATCGAGCAGATCAAACTGCGCAAATGATGACAGCCATTGCCGGATAACGAAGAGGGGGCCCGCGGGCCCCCTCTTCTGTTTGGCATCATGAGCGGCCTTGCAGGCCCTCAGTCGCCCCGACGCAGGGAGAGCTCGCCCCCCAGATAGAATTTGATCCCTTCGCCTGTCTCCAGTCGCAGGGCGCCGCGATCGTCGATGCCACGAGCGATGCCGCGGATCTCCTGATCCCCCATCAACAAGCGCACCGGGCGACCGGCAAAGTGATCGAGCCGATTCCACTCATCGACAAAGCTTGCCAACCCCTGCAGCTCAAAGGTATGCAACGCCCGCTGCAGATGGACGATCATCCGAGCCGCCAACTGATTGCGATCGACCAGCTCGGGATTGATGTGACGCAGCTCGGCCCAGGCCTGATCAATCTTCTCACCTTCGCGGGCAGGCATCGCCAGATTGAGACCGATGCCGATCACCAGATGACAACTTGCGCCAGCGCTACCGCTCATCTCCACCAGTATCCCTGCCAGCTTGCGGCCCTGATAGTAGAGGTCGTTCGGCCACTTGAGCTCGACGCCCTGATAGCCAAGGGACTCCAGCGCGTCAACCACCGCGACACCAACCGCCAGACTGAGCCCCATGGCTGCCGCCATGCCTTGTTCGAGTCGCCAGTACATGCTGAGGATCAGCTGGCAACCGAACGGCGAAATCCAGGGTTTACCGCGGCGACCGCGCCCGGCGGTCTGGCACTCGGCCAGACAGCTCTCGCCGGAGCGCAGCTCATTAACCCGATCCAGCAGGTGTTGGTTGGTCGAGCCAATGACCGGAAAACAGTGCACCGGCGCCATCGGGGCCAGTGCCTGCAAGGTAGCCTGATCATAGAGCGCCATCGGCACCGCCAGCCGGTAACCCTTGCCGGTCAGGCTAAAGAGATCCAACCCCAGCTCCTTGAGCGCCGCCATGTGTTTGCTCACCGCCGCCCGGCTGATGCCAAGCTGCTCGCCCAGCTGTTCGCCGGAGTGAAACTGGCCGTCGCTAAGCAGGGTGATCAGGGTCTGTCTGATGGGAGTCAACGTCATGAGAGCACCTCGTCGAGCCAGGTTTCACCGTGCGCACCCATAAAACGCACCTCGTGCTCCAGCACCACGCCAAACGTCTGCTCCACGCTGTCGCGGACATGAGCCGCCAGCGCGATCAGCTCCATGGCACTGGCGCCCCCCAGATTGACCAGCACCAGCGCCTGCTCCTGATGAACAGCGGCGCGACCGATGGCGAAACCTTTCAGACCACACTGATCGATGAGCCAGCCCGCCGCCAGCTTGGCCTGCCCTTCTCCGGCCGGATAGCAGGGCATCTGCGGATAGCGCACCTTGAGATTCTCCGCCAGCGCGGCAGGCACCACCGGATTTTTGAAGAAGCTGCCGGCATTGCCGAGCACGGCGGGATCCGGCAGCTTAGCCATGCGGGTGGCACAGACGGTATCGAAGATGGCCTGCGCCGAAGGCGCGTCACCGAGCGCCGCCAGCGGGCCATAGCCCAGCACAGGTTGCCACGCCTTGGGCAGTTTGAGCCCGACGGCGGTGATCAGGTGGGAATCCTGATACTCGTGTTTGAAGATACTGTCGCGATAACCGAAGCGGCACTCTGCCGCCGCGATCCGTTCAATCTCGCCACTCTGCCAGTTGAACGCCTCGACATAGGCGCAGAAGTCGGCCAGCTCAACGCCATAGGCACCGATGTTCTGCACCGGCGCGGCACCGACCGTACCGGGAATTAGCGCCAGATTCTCCAGCCCGAACCAGCCCTGTTGCAAGGTATGACGCACCAGCTGATGCCAATCTTCACCCGCCGCCACATGGAGCAACCAGTGATCGCCGCCATCTTCAGCGGTAATCCCCTTGAGCCGGTTGAGCACCACCAGACCGAGAAAATCCGTGGTGAAGAGCATGTTACTGCCGCCGCCCAGATTGAGGCGTGGCAACTGGTTGAGCTGTGGATCGGCACGCAGGGTCGCCAGATCGGCAACCTGCTCCACCTCGGCCAGCCAGAGGCAGTACGCATCGAGGGCAAGGGTGTTGAGCTTCAACAAGGAGGCGTTGGCATTCAGTTTCATCGGTCTATCCCGGCTTGGTGCAAGGGCGCAGTCTACCTCAAGTTGCCCCATGACGAAAAACCCGAGCCCTTTTCGGGGGAATAGCAGTGGTTTAGAGTAGGCGACTTCAACTGCTGAGGAACAACTCATGAACAACCAGTTTGCCGTCATCGGCCTGGGCCTGTTTGGCAGCGCGCTGTGCGAAGAGCTGCAACGGCAAGATGCCGAAGTACTGGCCATCGATATCGACGAGAGCAAGACCCGGCAAATCGCCGCCCTCTGCAATCACGTTATCGTGGCGGATGCCACCGATGAGGCCACCGTGGCCGAGCTGGAACTGGCCAATTTCGATATCGTCTTCGTTGCCATCGGTGACAACCTGGAGACCAGCATCCTCACCACCCTCGTCTTGAAAGAGGCGGGCGTGAAGAAGGTGTGGGTCAAGGCGCGCGACAAGTTCCACGCCAAGATCCTGCAGAAAGTGGGCGCCGACAAGGTGATCAACCCGGAGTGGGACATGGGCCGCCGGGTTGCCCAGAGCATGCTGGACAACCGGCTGTTCGACTATCTGGAGCTGGGCCACGACATGGTGCTGACCGAGTTCGTGATCGGCCTGCAACAGAACGGCCGGGAACTGGGCGACTTCCACCTGCTGCAACAGAGCGATTTCCAGCTGCTCGCCATCAAGCGTGGTGATGTGCTGCACAACGTGCTGACCGGCAAGATGGAGCTGCAACTGGGCGACATACTGATCCTGGCGGGCAACAAGCACGCCATCGACCACTGGCTCGAAACCCTATGATCAACTGGCGCAGCAGCTACGCCTTCGCCCTCCATCGGGAGCAGGACTCTCGCTGGAGCGAAGCCCGGCTGATCCTCGGCAGCTTTCTGATCATTCTGCTGATTGGCACCATCTTTCTGGTGCAACCCTCCAGCCACAATGGCGAGGTTACCTTCGTCAACGCCCTGTTTACCGCCACCTCGGCCATCAGCGTGACAGGTCTTGGCGTGGTGGATACCGGCACCGCCTTCACCCTGCAGGGGCAGATTTTCCTGCTGATGCTGATGGAGATCGGCGGTCTGGGCCAGATGACCATGACCCTGCTGCTGATAGCCATCTTCAGCAAGCGGGTCGGTCTGCGCCAGCAGGTTCTGGCCAAGGAGGCGCTGGGACAGGAGGGCTCGGTCAACATCATCCAGCTGGTCAAACGGATCGTGCTGTTCGCCTTTATTGCCCAACTGATCGGCACTGGCATCATGGCGATCCGCTGGGTGCCCGAGATGGGTTGGGTGCACGGCCTCTATGTCAGCTTCTTCCACGCGATCTCGGCCTTCAACAACGCCGGGTTTTCGCTCTTTGCCAACAACCTGATGGACTATAGGGACGACCCCATCATCAGCCTGACCATCGCCGGTCTGCTGATCCTGGGGGGGATCGGCTTTACCGTCATCGTCGATCTGGTGCGCAACCGCCGCTGGCGCAAGCTGAAGCTGCACAGCAAGCTGATGCTGCTGATGACCCCGGCGCTGCTGCTGACCGGTACCCTGATGTTCTGGCTGCTGGAACACAACAACCCCGGCACCCTCGGCAAGGCCGGTGTCGGTGGCCAGCTGCTGGCTGCCTTCTTCCAGTCTGCCAGTGCCCGTACCGCCGGTTTCAATACCATAGATATCGGGCTGATGACCCCGGCGGCGTTGCTGTTTCTGATGATGTTGATGTTTATCGGTGCCGGTGCCACCTCGACCGGTGGCGGTATCAAGGTCACCACCTTCGCGGTCGTGCTGCTGGCGACCAAGGCGTTTCTGACCAAACGGCCCCATGTCACCGCTTTTGGCCGCACCCTGTCGCCCCAGATCGTGACCCGCTCGCTGGCCATCATCATCGTCAGCACCATGGTGCTGATGCTGGCGATGTTCCTGCTGATGGTGACCGAGGATCTGCCGTTCGACAAAATCATGTTCGAGACCATCTCGGCATTTGCCACCGTCGGTCTCTCCACCGGCATCACCGCCTCCCTGAGCGAGCCGGGCAAGCTGCTCCTGGTGCTGGTGATGATCTGCGGCCGTCTCGGCCCGCTGACCCTGGCCTTTATGCTGGCCCGCCCGGTCGAGACTCGCATCCGTTATCCGGAAGAGAACGTCTATACCGGCTGACCAGCCATGAACACGGGGGCAGCCACTGGCTGCCCCG
>NZ_JRJY01000163.1:6006-14483 GCF_000801015.1 Aeromonas sp. ZOR0001
ATTCGGCTTGTTGCTGCGTCTTGAGCCAGCGCCCCGGGCTCACCCCCAACTCCCGCTCGAATGCCCGACCAAAGGCAACACTGCTGCTATACCCCGCCCCCAGAGCCACCTGCACCATGGGCTCCCCCGCTAGCAGTTGCTGGCAAGCGCGCGCCATGCGCCAGCGGGTTAGATAACCCAGCGGCGCTTGACCAACCCGCTCCTGAAACTTCGCGGCAAAGCGGGCCCGCGACATGCCGGCCTCCCGCGCCAGCGTGGCCACCGTCCAGGGTTCATCCCCACGCTGATGCATCACCGAGATCGCTTTGGCCAACTGGGGATCGGAAATACCTGCCAGCATCCCCTGCTGACACACCCCTTGCTCGACCAGATGACGCAGCAGCAGGATCAACAGTACCTCCAGCAAGCGGGAGATCAGCGGATCCTGCCCGTAGCGGGGGTGAAACGCCTCATCAAACAACTGGTTCAGCACCGACGTCAGGGCAGGCAACTCCCTTAGCGGCAGCACCAGCGAGCCCGGTAATGCCAGTTGCAACGGCGATGCGCCCCCCTTGCCGAATGCGACATTGGCGCACACCAAATCACAACCCCCCAGCGTTCTGGGTTCAAGCTTGTGGGGACGTCCCCGAGGGAACAGGATCAGGGTCGGCTCCTCGAGCAGCAAGCTGGTTCCCCCCTCTTCACGCAGCATGACGGCACCGCTGCGCAGCAGATGAAGATGTCCGCCACTCGGATAATCATCACTGGAGGAGTTCTGGCACAGGTTGCCGGCGAAGAAGATCTTGGCTTCGGGGGAGGCATGAACCAACAGGGCAGAGAGCGGATCCATATTTGAGACGAATAGTATTTATTTGCAGACGATGAGTGATAAACCGTATCACGAATGACGGCACACTGTCTCCCGTACCTTCACTACCACAGGAGAAGATCATGAGCCGTATCCAACCCGTATCCCAACCGCAACCAGCTGCCGCCCAGACCCTGGCCACCCTGCACCGCAATCTGGGTATGGTGCCCAACCTCTACGCTACCCTGGCCCACTCGCCAGCCCTGCTCAATGGCTTCCTGGCCTTTGCCGAGGCGCTTGGCAAGGGGCGCCTCACTGCCCCACAACGGGAGTTGCTGGCACTGGCCATAGGTCAAGCCAACGCCTGCCAATACTGTTTGTCTGCCCACACACTACTGGCGGGCAAGGCCGGATTCTCGGCTCAGGAGATCCGGGCTGCCCGGCTCGGCCAGGCCTCGTCTCCCCTTGAGCACGCCCTACTGCAACTGGCAACGGCACTGGTCAGTCAGCGCGGGGTGATCAGTGACGAGCAGCTTGCTAGCGCCCGTGCCGCAGGCGTAGATGACGAGCTGCTGCTGGAGGTGCTCGGCCAGGTGGTGGTCAATACCCTGACCAACTATGGCAATCACCTAGCGGCGACCGAGATCGACTTCCCGCCCGTCACTCTGACCCCTTAAACAAGGAGCCCCCATGCAGCAACATGACAAAGGCTTTCTGGTCGCTCTGGCGGGCGTGGTATTGACCCTGCTCTGGATCGGCGTCTTCAAGTTTACCCCGACAGAGGCAGCCGCCATCAAACCACTGGTAGCCAGCCACCCCTTGATGAGCTGGCTCTATGGCCCCCTGTCGGAACAGAGCGTATCGAACCTGATCGGGGTGGTCGAGATAGTGATCGCCATCGGACTGGTCGTGGGTCTGTGGCAACCTAGCATCGGTTACTGGTGCAGCATGGGGGCTGTCGTCACCTTCCTGGCGACGCTGAGCTTCCTGCTGACTCTGACAGGTGTCTGGAAAGTGGTTGATGGCGTGCCAGTCACCGAGTTCTTCCTGTTCAAGGATCTGGTGTTTCTCGGTGTGGTTCTGCACTACCAGCACAGGATCCGTGCCAGCTTGTCCACTCAGGCAGCCTGACAACAATGCCTTTGGCGCCCGGGATGGGCGCCTTTTTTCGTTATGCCGCCCTGGTCTGGCGCTTGCTGGCCGTCTTGCGCGGTCGGGGCCCGCCAGTCGTGCTGGCCGCCGGACTCTTGCGCCTGGTAAAACGCCGCTTGCCGGCACCCGGCGCCTCCTTGGGCAGGGCGCTGAAGCTGGCGCCGGAATCCTGTCGCGCCCCTTCAATCAGACCGTTGAGCTGCTCGGTGAGCGGCCCCATAAACTGCTGGTAGCTGCCGTGGCGCTCGGCGATCTGGCCAAGGCTCTGCTCCCACAGCGCAGTCATATCCGGCGTGGTAGCGGTGGCTGGCAACGCCTGAACCAGCGCCCGCCCGGTCGGGGTCGCCTTGATGCTCTTGCCCTGACGCACCAGAAAGCGGCGCTTGAACAGCAGGTCGATAATGCCTGCCCGGGTCGCTTCGGTGCCGAGGCCGTCTGTGTCGCGCAGGGTCTTGCGGATCTCGGGATCCTGCACATAGCGGGCGATGCCGGTCATGGCCGCCAGCAGAGTCGCATCGGTGAACGACTTGGGCGGCTGGGTCATCTTCTCCTGCAGTTCGCCCCGCTCGCAGAGCAGTTGCTCTCCCTCTTTCAGGGCAGGCAGCGTGCCCGCCTTCTCTTCGTCGTCATCCTCCTCCACCCCGAGCAGTGCCTTCCAGCCCGCTTTGAGAATGCGCCGCGCCTTGGCCTGAAACAGACCACCGGCGATGCGCAGCAGCACCTTGCTGTCGTTGTATTCGAACGGGGGATAGAACTGCAGCAGATACTGGCGGGCAATCAGGCCATAGAGCTTCGCCTCGTCGGCCCCCAGCGTGGCGGGGTTGCCCTGCTTCTCGGTGGGGATGATGGCGTGGTGGGCATCCACCTTGCTGTCGTTCCACGCCTTGCTGCGGATCTTGCCATCAGCCGCGCTCACCGCCTTGACCAGTGCAGGCGCTGTGGCGGCGATGGCGTCGCGCACCTGCTCGGCCCGCTTGAAGTGGTCGGTCGGCAGATAGCGGCTGTCGGAGCGCGGATAGGTGATGAGCTTGTGACGCTCGTAGAGGCTTTGGCAGATGTCGAGCACCCGCTTGGCATCCATGCCGAACCGCTTGGCGGCATCGATCTGCAGGCTGGAGAGGTTGTAGGGCAGCGGCGCCGCCTGCTTGCGGGCCTGCTCCTCCACCGATTCGACCTGAGCGGGCTGGCCGTTGATCCGGCTAACCACCTTGTCGGCCAGCGCCCGGTTGAGCACCCGCCCCTCCTCATCCTGCCACGGCAGACAGGCTTCCGATGGCAGCCACTTGGCGGTGAAACGCTCGTTGCTATCGGTCAACAGATGGGCCAGCACCTCGTAGAAGGGTTTGGGCACGAAGGCCTCGATCTCGAGATCCCGCCGCACCACCAGCCCCAGCAGCGGGGTCTGCACCCGACCAACCGAGAGCAGCTCGCTGCAACCTGCCTTGCGCCCGAGCAAGGTATAGGCGCGGGTCATGTTGATGCCATAGAGCCAGTCGGCCCGACTGCGGGCCAGTGCGGAGACCGCCAGCGGCACGAACTCCTTGTTGTCCCTCAGTTTGTCGAGGGCGCGGCGCACCGCGGGCGGGTTGAGATCGCTGATGAGGCAGCGCTGCACCGGCTTGGTTTTCGGGTAGCCGAGAAAGTCGATCACCTCATCCACCAGCAACTGCCCTTCCCGATCCGGGTCACCGGCGTTGACCACGCAGTCCGCCTGCTTGATCAGCCGCTTGATGACGGTGAGCTGGGTTTTGGTCTTGGGCTTGGCCACCAGCTGCCACTGGGCGGGGATGATGGGGAGATGCTCCATCCGCCACTGCTTGAAGGCGACGTCATAGGCATCGGGCTCGGCCTGCTCCAGCAGATGGCCGATGCACCAGGTGACCACATCCCCCTGGGCTGTTTCGATAAAACCGTCGCCCTTCTTGTGGGGCTTGGGCAGGGCATCGGCAATGGCACGGCCCAGCGTGGGCTTCTCGGCGATAAAGAGTCGCATCGGTGGCTACCTGCAATACTGTATATGCAGACAGTATACAACTGCCACCGCGAAAGCCCAACTGCCCCTATTCGTCGAACGGGTGATCGTGGATGGCGGCAAACAGCCGCGCCTGATTGAGCAGCGGCGCATAGTGGAAGGCATTTTCGCCATCTTCCGCCAGCAGGTAGTCAGTCAGCTGTTCGCGCACCGCTTCTTGCAGGATCTCCAGCTTCCACGGCTTGGCAAGGTAGTAGTGCAACCCGCCACGATTGACCGCCTCAACGGTGGCCTCCAGCCCCGCTTGTCCGGTCAGCAGCAATTTGCGGCTGGCCCGGGTGGAGGCTCGCCGGTTCAGCTCCACCAGAAAATCGACCCCCAGGGTTCCCGGCATGATGTGGTCACAGAGGATCAGCGCCAGCTTGTTGCCGTCGTGCTCCCACTCCTCCACCACCGCTCGCGCCTCATCGACGCTCTCGGCCGCCTCCAGCTCGAAGTGGGAACGGAACGGGGCGAGATCATGGATCACCGCATCCAGCACCTCCCGCTCATCGTCCACACACAGGATCAGATAGTGTTTGTTCATTGCTCCTCCTTGGCGACATGGTTTGGCACGCCGCGCGATTGATGCTGGCGATAGCTCAGGCCGCATGCTCCTTGTTGTGATGAGGTTCGCCCCCGTAACCGGCCTGCCCCATGCCGTCCAGCGGCAGACAGACCCGCATCCGGGTGTAACGGCCCGGCTCGGAGGCCACCTCAATCCGGCCGTGGTGCTGCTGAACTATCTGCAGTGAGACGCTCAGACCAATCCCGAGGCCGAAATGTCCCTCCCGCTTGGTAGTGAAGTTGAGATCGAAGATCCGCTGCCACAACTCGGGCTCGATGCCGCAACCGCTATCCTCTATCTCCACCATGACCCACTCGGGATCCAGCAATCCGGTACGGATGGTGAGTCGCCCCGGGCCGCTCATGGCATCCAAACTGTTGGCGATCAGGTTGGTCCACACCTGTTGCAGGGCGATGGGGTGACAGCGCACCAGCGGTAGCGGCTGGTACTCCTTGCAGACCTCATGATGCTTGAGGCGGTTTTCGAAAATCATCAGGGTATCTTCCAGCCCCTCGTGCAAGTCCACCAGCGAGGGCTCGGCCCGATCCTGCCGGGCATACTGCTTGAGGCTCTTGACCAGATCGCCGATGCGACGGGCACACACCTCGATGTTGCGCAGGAAGCTGCCGGTCTGCTGGAACAGCTCCAGCCGGGAGAGCAGCGCCTCCCGCTCGTCGGCAGTGCGGCTGGCAAACCAGCGCTGCCAGTTAAGCTCGTCATCCAGATTCATCTGCACCGCCAGCCGCGCCTGTTGGCGATCACCAAAGCGCCCCTCAGCCTGCCGGGTCTTGTCACGGATCTCGCTGGTCGAGACCGGCTGGGAACTCAACGCCTGACAGAGGGTCTGGTTGCCCAGCCCCTTGATGGTTGCTGGCAGCTCGAGATTGACCAGATCGGGGATGGCGGCCCGCAAGGTCTCGCTGCCACGGATAATGGCCGCCACCGGGTTGTTCAGCTCGTGGGCGACACCGGCCACCAGTTGACCCAGCATCGCCATCTTCTCGCTCTCCACCAGCTGGGCGTGAGCGGCATCGAGTGAGTTGAGGGTCTGTTGCAGCCGCATCTCGGTGCGGATGCTGTTTTGCAGACGGCGGTTGAAGTGGCGCAGCAGCAGGTTGGTAAAGGAGGGGAGCAGTTCGCTGCGCGCCTGCATCACCCGGGAGAATTGCAGCTTGTCGAGCTTGATCACCTCGGCACCGGTCAGGGTCACGCCGGTGGTGAAGGCGGGTTCGCCGGTGACGAAGGACATGCCCCCCACCAGCGAGCCAGTACGGTAGTGCACCACCTCCTGATCGATCCCCTGCTCGTCCCGCTTGCGCAGCACCACCTCCCCCTTGGCGATAAACCAGAGGAAGCTGTTGGGCTCCCCCTCGCGGGTCAGCACATGGCCCGGGCTGTAGTGGCGGCAGACCCGCTCCTCGTCATTGCACTCGAAAAACTGGTAGAGGCCGTCGATCACCACCCGGGAGAGTTCTTCATCGCTGCAGTGGGTGTAATCCATAAAGCCCTGCCGATAGGCAGCCAACTGGCGATCGACATGGGCTCGCAGCAGCTTCTGGTTGTCGAGCACGGCGGCATAGCTCAGCAGATCCGCCTCGGGACGCTGCAATACAAAGTGGCTCGCCTGCTCGATCACCGCCCGGCGCAGGCTGCCATCGCGCCAGGGGCGTTGCAGGTAGTAGTCGAGACGACCGAGGTTCACTGCCTCGATGATCGATTTCATCTCCGGCTGACTGCCCAGCAGGATCTTGCGACACGCCTCGTGACGGCTGCCGAGGCGGATCAGAAAATCGGCCCCTCGCCCATCCCCCAGCTCGCTGTCACACACCACTACGGCGGGTGGCTGCCCCTTGCGATCCAGCTCGTCCAAGGCCAGCTCAGCCGACCCCTGACCGACCACCACCACCAGCGCGAAATGGCCGAGCAGCGGAACCAACTCCTGTTCGAATTCGGCCAGCAGTTGCACGTTGGCGGCGACACACAGCAGCGAGAAAGGGCTCATCAGCGACACTCCGTTGAGGCTCACTGCTCACTATATCAGCGAATCTTGTGGGGTTTTGCGAGGGGGCTAACAGCTGTCGCGGAAAGTGCACAAATAGATAAAACAGAAAACAACTGAATTTAATTCGATAAGTATGTCAATAACAAAACAAAAGACAAAATGTGACAACAATCAAAAATATAAACCATGATGGAGGTCAACGCCTTATCCCTATCATTACTACTACTATTGGACTAGTACTATGTAGGTAATTATTGACCGTAGGAAAACGCCGCCATGATTGGAAAACTGATAAGAAAAACCTGGTTCTGGCTCCTGCTGCTCGGGGCCCTGCTGGGTGTCGCGGCACTGGGTGTCACCGTGACCGTGCTGCACAAGACCAGCTCCACCGAATTCTGCGTCTCCTGCCACTCCATGCAGACTCCGCTCGCCGAGTATCAGGGCAGTGTCCACTTCCAGAACACCAAGGGGATCCGCGCCGAGTGCGCCGACTGCCACATCCCGGGCGACCCCACCTCCTACCTGTGGACCAAGATCCGCGCCGTGAAGGATATCTATCACGAGGCGATCGGCACGCTGGATACCCCGGAAAAGTATGAAGCCCACAAGCTGCGGATGGCCCAGTCCGTCTGGGACGAGCTGAAAGCCAACGACTCCGCCACCTGCCGCAGCTGCCACAGCTACGAGGCGATGGACATTCTGGCCCAGCGCCCCAATGCCCGTGCCGAGCACCCGGTCGCCATCAAGGAAGGCCAGACCTGTATCGACTGTCACCGTGGTGTCGCCCACATCATGCCTGACATGAGCGGCCTGGCTGCCGCCGGTGCCAGCGAGCTGGCGCAGGCTGCGGCCCAGACTCCGGCCAACGTCACCACCCGCTACGCCATCGCCACCACCCCGCTGTTCCTCGATGCCGCCGCCAAGACCGACGAAGGCACCCTGATGCCCTCCACCAAGGTAGAAGTGCTGGCCAACGAAAACGGC
This sequence comes from Aeromonas sp. ZOR0001, assembly GCF_000801015.1. Classification (NCBI taxonomy): domain Bacteria; kingdom Pseudomonadati; phylum Pseudomonadota; class Gammaproteobacteria; order Aeromonadales; family Aeromonadaceae; genus Aeromonas; species Aeromonas sp. ZOR0001. Next base: position 13,511 of record NZ_JRJY01000163.1, read on the forward strand.
CGCGCCAAGGTGCAGATCGAAGGCTGGCAACAAGATGGTGTGAGCGAAGTATTCTACGCCGCACCGGGCAAACGGATCCTTAGCGTACTGGTCGGCGATGCCGCCAAGAAAGCGCTGGTCACCGGCCAGAGCGAAACCGACAGCGCCACCAACCTCACCTGGCATCAGGTCAAGCTGACCGCCTGGGTCGACCAGAGCCAGCTCATCGGCGATCAGGGCAAGCTGTGGCAATACGCCTCCACCCTGATGTCCAACAACTGTACCGGCTGCCACGGCCTCACCGCGCTGGATCACTTTAATGCCAACCAGTGGATCGGCGTCATCAAGGGGATGGAATCTCGTACCTCCCTGACCCCGGAACAGGCTCGCATGTTGACCCAGTATGTCCAGAAACACGCCAGTGACATGAGCGCGGCCCACTAAGGCTGGCACAGAGGAAAACCGTTATGACTTTTTTCAATGACAACAAGACCAATCTGTCCCGCCGCAACCTGCTCAAGGGACTCGGCGCCTGCGCAGCCCTGCCCCTGCTCGGCGGCATTTTTCCCAAGAGTGCGCTGGCGCAAGCCATCAGCACCGCATTGAGTCAGTTCCCGACTCTGGTGCCCGCCCAGAAGGGCATTCTGACCGGCGCCCACTGGGGTGCTTTCGAGGCGATCGTCGAAGATGGTCGCATGGTGCGCGTCCAGCCGGTAGCCGATGATCCGGCGCCGAACGATCTTATCGACATGGCGCCGTTCCAGGTGCACGCCAAGAACCGCATCAAGTATCCCATGGTACGCAAGAGCTGGCTGGAGCACGGCCCGGGCGCCAAGCCCGAGCTGCGCGGCGCCGACGAGTGGGTGCGGGTGAGCTGGGAGAAAGCCATCGAACTGGTGGCCGGCGAGATCCAGCGCGTCCAGTCTGATTTCGGCCCGCAGGCGATCCACGCCGGTTCCTACGGCTGGAAGAGTGTCGGCATGTTCCACAACAG
>NZ_JRJY01000163.1:14564-17517 GCF_000801015.1 Aeromonas sp. ZOR0001
CACCCTGCTGCACCGCCTGATGAACCTCTCCGGCGGCTTCACCGGTTATGCCGGTGACTACTCCACCGGCGCGGCTCAGGTGATCATGTCCCACGTGATGGGCTCCATCGAGGTGTACGAGCAGCAGACCGCCTGGCCCAACGTGGTCGAGAACGCCGAACTGGTGGTGCTGTGGGGGGTCAATGCTCAGGTCACCCTGAAGAACAGCTGGAACATGCCGGATCACGAAGGTCAGGCCGGTTTCATGGCGCTGAAAGAGAAAGGCACCCGCGTCATCAGCATCGATCCCATCTACAACGAGACCGCCAAGCTGGTCGGTGCCGAGTGGATTGCGCCGAACGCCTACACCGACGTGGCCATGATGCTGGGTGTGGCTCACACCCTCTACAGCGAGAAGAAGCACGATCAGGCTTTCCTCGATCGCTACACCGTCGGCTTCGACAAGTTCCTGAACTACCTGCTCGGCAAGGATGACGGCCAACCGAAGAGCGCCGAGTGGGCGAGCACCGTCTGCGGCGTCGACGCCAAGGTGATCCGCCAGCTGGCTCTCGACATGGCCACCAAGCGCACCATGATCATGGCCGGTTGGGGGATGCAGCGTCAGCAGCACGGCGAACAGCCGAACTGGATGCTGGTCACTCTGGCCTCCATGCTGGGCCAGATCGGCCTGCCGGGCGGCGGCTACGGCTTCAGCTACCACTACTCCTCCGGTGGCAGCCCCACCGCCAAGGGTGGCATTCTGGCGGGTATCTCCGCCGGCAACGCACCGAAGAACAGCCCGGCTCCGATCCCGGTGGCCCGCATCGCCGACTGTCTCGCCAATCCGGGCAAGACCATCGACTTCAACGGCCGCAAGGTGACCTATCCGGACATCAAGCTGGTCTACGTGGCGGGCGGCAACCCCTTCCACCACCATCAGGACACCAACAACCTGCTGCAGGCGTGGCGCAAGCCGCAGACCGTGATCGTGCACGAGCCCTACTGGACGGCGACTGCCAAGCACGCCGATATCGTGCTGCCGGTCACCACCAGCTACGAGCGCAACGATCTGGAGATGGGTGGCGACTACTCCCAGCGCTATGTGTTCCCGATGCACCAGTGCGTGCCGCCCCAGTTTGAAGCCCGCAACGACTTCGACATCTTCAGCGCCATCGCCGCCAAGCTGGGCGTGCAGGAGCAGTACACCGAAGGCAAAGACGAGATGCTGTGGCTCAAGCAGATGTACGACGGCATGGCAGCGCAGGCCCGCGGCGCCCGCGTGGCGCTGCCGCCGTTCAACATGTTCTGGGAATCCAACAACTACATCCGCTTCCCGATCCCCGAGGCAAACCGCCAGTGGATCCGTCACGCCGATTTTCGCGAGAATCCGCTGCTCAACCCGCTCGGCACCCCGTCCGGCAAGATCGAGATCTTCTCCAACACGGTGGCGGGGATGGGTTACGCCGACTGTGCCGGCCATCCCAAATGGTATGAGCCCAAGGAGTGGGTGAAGAGCGAGGTGGCAGCGCGCTATCCGCTGTCGCTCAACACCTCCCACCCGACCCAGCGGCTGCACTCCCAGCTCGACAACACCCCGCTGCGGGACAAGTTCGCCATCGCCGACCGCGAAGCAATCATGATCCATCCCGCCGACGCCAAGGCTCGCGGCATCGCCCAAGGGGATCTGGTGCGCGCCTTCAACGAGCGCGGCCAGATCCTAGTGGGCGCCCTGCTCTCCGAAGATGTGCGCCAAGGCGTGGTGCGGATCTGCGAAGGGGCCTGGTACGATCCGGCCAAGCCGGGCGAAGCGGGCAGCATCTGCAAGAACGGCAACGTCAACTGCCTCACCTTCGACGAGGGCTCGTCCAGTCTGGCGCAAGGCAACTGCGGCCACATGGCCCAGCTGCAGATCGAGAAGTACACAGGCCCGGTGCTGGCCAACACCGCCCACGCGGTACCGGCCAACGGCTAAGGCGATTACCACCCAATAAAAACGGCGCCATCAAGGCGCCGTTTCTTTATCCGTCTGCCAAAGCTCAGGCATGGTCGGAACGGGTTTAGAACTCCCCTTCCTCCATATACTCCTGCGCGCATTCAACCAGCTGCGGCCACAGCTCTTCCGGCACCCAGGCGTCCGGGTCATCTTCATCCCCGTCGTACTGGCTCCAGAAATAGCGACGCAGTCCGGAGGCAAACTCGTCGCTGATCTCGGCCAGCTCCGAGAGCGGCCCCAACCAGGCGATGCGACGCAGGCCGGAGGCGAGATCGTTGATGGCATCCATCAGGGTGCGATCGTCGAAGCTCTGCTCCACCAGCAGGGTGAAGCGCTCGCGCGCCTGCTCGGTCTGCTCCTCGTCCAGCTCGCCCACATCGGCCAGCAGGTCGACAAAATCTTCCAGAAGGAACGCGATCAGGCCATCCCTGTCTTCAAACCACTGGATCTGGGCGCCCTTGACCCCCAGCACAGAGGCATCAAACGAATCGTCAAGGTGACACAGTGCCCACGGATCGTCGGTCATGCTTCTCTTCCTCAGGCTAAAACAAATGCCATATGTTATGCCTAGCTCTCGACTCTTGCCACCTTGGGCAACGAGAGGGAGGCGGCCAGACCGCCCAGTTCGGCGCGGCCCATGATGAAACTGCCCCGATAGGCTTCCGCCAGATCGGAGACGATATTGAGGCCCAGGCCCGAGCCCGGCACCTTCTCGTCGAGCCGCACCCCGCGCAGCACCGCCTTGGCAATCTGATCCTCGCTCATGCCGGGGCCGTCATCCTCGATACGCAGGGTGATCCAGCCCCCCAGCTCGGCGCTGGAGATGCGCAGCTCGCTGGCAGACCACTTGAAGGCGTTCTCCAGCAGGTTGCCCACCATCTCGTCGAAGTCCTGCTCCTCCACCCCGACCGCCAGATTGGCGGGCACCTGCAAGTCCACCGTCTTGCCCGGATAGAGGCGGGAGAAGGCGCGGCAGATATA